>NZ_JACJDM010000023.1:0-66182 GCF_014163545.1 Pseudoalteromonas sp. SR45-6 | reverse complement strand
AATTGGGATAAAAGCATAAAAGAAGAGTTTTTTAGACAAAAATGTCAAAAAAATCCACTGGTTGATAAAGCCTATTATCAGCAACGGGATCTAGGTTTTGTACCTAGCGAGCTACGCCAAGCATTTTCTGATCTAAACCGTAATATCATTAGCCAGCTTGGGCAACTCAATCCTATCGCTCAATATATGAGTAAAATGTGCAGCGAGTACAAAACAGTATTGAGTATGCTTGAATACCGTGGCACTGCTGAATTTCATGATTTATCTGTAGAGTTGTTTGGTCATCCAAAAGATTTATTTCATGCCGGTGAGCCATCGTTATCAGAGCTTGCAAATATGCTTGAGTTACCGCTCAAAAATCTATTGGCGGCCGATATTTTACCAGATGATCCTAAAAATATAGATGCTGATGAAGCCGTTCGAATTCTTGCTGAACAAGTACGTTTAAGCATGCCAGGTATCGATGTTGAAGTGGTTATTAGTGATGGGATCGTCAGTGATGCAGCTGCTGGTGCTAATAATATTAAGCTAAATCAAGACGTAAAGTTTTCTCAACGTGAGCTTGATATTTTAGAAGTACATGAGGGCTGGATCCACGTCGGTACAACCCAAAATGGTTTAGCTCAGCCATACTTAACCTGTTTAAGTAAAGGCACGCCAAGTTCAACAGTGACACAAGAAGGGCTGGCGGTACTAACCGAAATCATCACCCTTAAATCAACCCCTCGTCGTTTAGCGAAGTTAGTAAATCGTATTCAAGCGGTGACCAAGGTAATTGATGGGGCTGAGTTTGTTGATATATATCGTGATTATGTTGCTCAAGGCTTGAGTAAAGATGAGAGCTATACATTGGCCCAGCGAGTATTTCGTGGCAGTACCGCAACAGGCTTGCCATTTACTAAAGATATCGCTTATATCAAAGGGTTTGTATTGGTTTACAATTTAATTCGGGTTGCGATACAACTTGGTCGCATCGATCAATTACCTTTGCTGTTAGTGGGTAAAATCTCGATTGATGACTTTAGACTAATATCACAATTACATGATTTAGGTGTAATTGAAGACCCTAAGTTTGTTCCACCACATTTTAAAGATTTACGCGGTTTAGCAACGTGGCTTAGTTTTGGCCGTTTTATTGGTGATTTGTCATTTGAACAGTTAGAAAACGACTATAAACCACTATTTATATAGTGACTCATAATCCTAGTATAAAAACAATAAAAACGCAGTTGTAATGAACAACTGCGTTTTTTCTATCGTACAGCTAAGTACTTTATTAAATCAGCCAGTAAGTACCCAGCTGTAAACACATGCACTTATGATCTGAATCTAGATTTATTAACGTGCATTGGTGCTTTCAAAAATTTTATCGGCCGATGCAGCAACGAAACCGGTATATAGTTCACCATCAGGTTTCGCATAACGCAGGGCAAACTCATAAAAACAACTAGGTACGCTCATCGTCGTGTCACTAAACTCTACGGCAAAGTCATCGGCAAGGGTTGATGATTGCTCAAGTAATACCTCAGGTGAGCCTTTTACTTCACCGCCTGAAATATTAAGGGCAAAACCGGCATCTTTAAGCGCTTGGTTAACGTCTTCAATTTTATCAAATTTGGCAAGTTCATTAATGTTCACGGTGAAATGATTAGCACGGTAACCCCATGCTGACATCCATGCTGCATATTCGCTTTCAGCGAGTAACTGTTTATAAGTTTCAGAGCTTACTTGCCAATGGGTGCCTGAGTATAAGAAGTTTTCTGCGGTTACGGCATCTGCATCTATGCTGGCAACCAGCTCATTAACGATGGCTTGCAGTTGCTCAGAACATTGCTCTACAAGTAATTCAGAAATAAATACTTTTGGTTGCTTTGGATCGCTATGCTCATAATGTTTAGCATACAATTTTTTAGCTTCAAAATGATATTCACCACATTCTTTATAACCGACGGCTAAGAAATGGGCGGCTAACTTTTCCAGACCAATTTTTTCATGATTGAAAGTGCGTAGTGCAATATGGTCGTTGATCACATCATCTTGTTGTGTCGAGCCTAGTAGCTCATGAACTTTTACAGCTGACGGTGTTACCGCTAGGTAGTTTTGCCATAAGTTGTCAAAAAGGGCATTTACATCTGTGTGCATTTTTAATTCCTTAATTTAATTTCTGCAGCCGTTAAGCTGCAGACTGATTATTCAATAATTAAGCCCGGCGCAAGGGTACTTGGTAAACTAACGCTTGGTGCTTCAACAGAGGCTACTGGGTATGAGCAGTAATCTGCGGCGTAATAGGCGCTCGCTCTGTGGTTACCACTGGCACCAATACCACCAAATGGCGCGGCACTTGATGCACCGGTAATTGGGCGATTCCAGTTAACAATACCGGCGCGAATGTGCTTTAAGAAGTGCTCATAATCTTCACTTGAGTCACTTAAAAGCCCAGCCGATAAACCAAATGAGGTATTGTTCGCTTCCACAATTGCACTGTCAAAGTCGCTATAGCGATAAATTTTAATTAATGGGCCAAAGTGTTCTTCATCTGCGATGCTGGCCACATTTGTTACATCGATAATACCAGGGCTTACAAAACCGGTGCCTGGTTTTAAGTGTTTTAGTTCAACTAAAGGTTCAGCTCCCATATCAATCAATTGTTGCTGAGCGGCGACCATCCCAAGCGCGGCTTTTTCGCTGATCATAGCCCCCATGAAAGGTTGTTCTTCGCTAAAGCTGTCTGCAACTTTAATACTTTTAGTTGCGGTGATCAGCTTTTCTAAAATAGCATTACCATTAGCTGTATTTGCAATAAATACCCGACGGGCGCACGTACAGCGCTGACCAGAAGTTATAAAGCCGGATTGGATAATGTCATGCACGGCAGCATTTACGTCAGCCACATCTTTAATTATGAGCGGGTTATTTCCCCCCATTTCTAGCGCTAAAATTTTACCTGGATGTCCAGCAAACTGCTTATGTAATAAATGACCTGTGTTTGAGCTGCCAGTAAAAAACAAGCCATCGGTATCTTGGTGACTAGCAAGTGCAATACCGGTGTCAACTTCACCCTGAACAAGGTTGATCACCCCAGCTGGCAGGCCTGCTTTTAACCATAACTCAAGTGTGTATTGAGCAACAAGAGGGGTTAGCTCTGATGGTTTAAAAACGACGGTATTACCCGCTAAAATTGCCGGCACAATATGACCATTAGGGAGGTGGCCTGGGAAATTATAAGGGCCAAAAATAGCCACTACGCCATGCGGCTTATGACGAATAAAAGCTTTAGCGCCGGGCATTGGATTTTCAGTAGTGCCTGTTCGTTCATTATGAGCTTTTATTGAGATCGCCACTTTGCCTGTCATAGCACCCACTTCGGTGCGTGTTTCCCATAGTGGTTTACCTGTTTCGCGGGCAATGATAGTCGCAAACTCTTCGCTATTTTCTTTTAGCTGGCTGACAAAACGCTCAAGAACCGCAATACGCTCTGTAATTGGGGTATTTGCCCATGTAATGTGTGCCTGACGAGCTGATTTAATCGCTGCGTCTACTTGTTCTTTACTTGCCGCTTTACCTTGCCAAACAATATCACCGTTACTTGGGTTTATTGAACTGAAATCATGACCTAAGCCAGTTTGCCATTGGTTATTGATTAGTTGGCTGTTGTGCGTATTAACGCTCATAGAAACTCCTACAGAGGTTTACAGACGGAAAAACCGCGCTGCATCTCCTTGTTTTAATTTAAGTGCTTTTGCAACTTCACTACTAATAATCAAGGTATGTTTAGCATGATTATAATGTGCATGTTTTGTGAAAGTGGCTCTGAAGTCATTCACGCCTTGATTACAAATAGCTAAGGTGTCGGAACTTTGTTGATTAATATGATCAAGTTCACCTATGGTAATAGGGCATACTTGAGATTCACGGATGCTACGTATATTGCCAAGTTTGGCTTCAACTGTTGGCCCAGCATCAAATAAATCAACGTAACCTCGATGCTCAAAACCTTCTTTTTCAAGCAATTTTAGTGCAGGTTTAGTGTGCTCGTGTACTTTACCAATTACAGCTTGCGCTTTTTTGCTTAACAGGTTGGCGTAAATAGGGTACTTGGGCATTAATTCACTAATAAATACTTTATCGCCTAAGCCGACTAAATGATCGGCTAGTGGGAATTCAATACTGAAAAAATGTTCTTCAAGCCATTGCCAAAATGGAGAATGGCCGTTTTCGTCACTAACGCCACGCATTTCTGCAATGATGGTATCGGCAAAACGCTCACTGTGTTGAGCCATAAACAAAAAGCGTGAACGCGATAAGAAACGTCCTGTTAGCCCTTTGCGGCTATCTTCACGTAAAAACAGTGTGCATATCTCTGAGCAGCCGGTGTAATCATTACACATACTGAGAATATCAACGGTGTTATATACGTTAAGAGTGCGAGAATGATGAACCGTTTTACCTAAATGATAGTGATACAAAGGAACGTTCATACCGACCGCCGCTTCAATCGCGGTAGTGCCGACTACTTGACCTGTTTCACTGTCTTCTAATACAAATAGGTAGCCCTCGTCTTGAGGCTTATTAATGTTTTTTGCAAAGCTCCTTTCTGCTCGTTCAATTTTCTCTAGCAACAAGGCATCATCAACAGGTAATGATGTAAAACCATGGCCTGACTCTATTGCTATTTGTTTTAGTGAGTCAAAATCATTTGCGGTTATAGGACGTAATACTTGCATTTAAAAGTGCTCCATTAACGCCCTAAACAGGGCGTTAAATTAGGTTAACCGTTTACAACGTCTGCTACGGCTTTTTCAAAGCGCGCTAGACCTTCTTTAATGTCCTCAAGTGGGATCACCAGTGAAGGCGTAAAACGAATAACATCAGTACCAGCAACTAAGCTCATTAGTCCTTGTTGAGTACTTGCTACCAAGAAGTCGCGAGCGCGCCCTTCAAACTTGCTGTTTAGTACGGCGCCTAATAATAGACCTTTACCGCGTACTTCACTAAATACGTCGTATTTTGCGTTGATCGCTGCAAAACCATCACGGAAAAGCTGTTCACGCTGTTTAACGCCGCTTAGCACTTGTTCGGTATTCACGGTATCAAATGCCGCTTCTGCCACTGCACACGCTAACGGGTTACCGCCATAGGTTGAACCATGCGTGCCCACTTTAAGATGTGCTGCAATATCAGTCGTGGTGATCATCGCACCAATAGGGAAACCGCCACCTAACGCTTTTGCTGTTGTTAAAATATCTGGTGTCACGCCTAATTCTTGGTATGCGTATAGTGAGCCTGTACGGCCTACACCCGTTTGTACTTCATCAAAAATAAGCAATGCATTGTGTTTATCACACAAAGCACGCACACCTTTGATAAATTCATTATTTGCAGAGATAATGCCGCCTTCACCTTGCAGAGGTTCCATCATTACGGCACAGGTTTTATCGCTGATCAGTGCTTCAAAAGCTGCTAAATCATTGTAGTCACAATGATCAATTGCGGCTGGTTTAGGACCAAAACCGTCAGAATATGCGGTTTGGCCACCCACAGTTACGGTAAAAAAGGTACGACCATGAAAGCCTTTGTTAAATGCGATTATTTGGCTTTTATCAGCACCATGTACATCCAATGCGAAACGACGCGCGAGTTTTAGCGCTGCTTCATTTGCTTCTGCGCCTGAGTTTGCAAAGTAAACTTTGTCTGCAAATGTTGCGTCGGTGATTTTTTTAGCTAATCGAAGTGCTGGCTCATTAGTCATGACATTGGATAAGTGCCAGATTTTTTCGCCTTGCTCTTTTAACGCATTAACAAGGGCCGGGTGACAGTGGCCTAAACAGTTGACCGCAATACCGCCAGCAAAGTCGATATATTCTTTATCGTTTTGATCCCAAACACGAGAACCTTGGCCACGCACCGGAATAACCTCTGATGGGTTATAGTTAGGGACCATTACGTCGTTGAATAATTCTCTTGTTACTTGCATTTGTTACACCTAATTCTGACTTAATATGAAAAAAAACAAATTGCATTTGATGGGTTAATCAAGCCGTTATTACCCTGCAATAATGTGCTTTAATGATTTTTCTTATTTACTACCGCTATTATCTGAGTTCAAAGCTTAAATTTGCAGTGCTATTTTGTGAAAAATGATTAAAATAAAACACAAAATGACGAGGTTAATAATCAATATGATAACTATACAAGACGAAAAGCTACTTTCTATACTTCGCACGAATGCCAGAGCGAGTATTTCTGATCTTGCCAGGGCACTTAACTTATCGCGCTCAACTGTACAAAGTAGGATGTTAAAGCTAGAAGAAACTGGGGTGATAAAGGGCTACAGTGTTGACTATGGCGATGCGTACTTAAGTGCCATGGTATCGGCCCATGTATCAATTAAGGTAAAGCAAAAACTAACCACTAAAACTAACCTTGAACTCAAGCAGATTGATGCTATTTCACAATTGTATGCTATTAGTGGTGAGTTTGATTTGATAGCCGTTGTACAAGCACAAAATTTAGAAAAACTCAGCCATTTACTCGATGACATTGGTAACTTAGATGGGGTTGAACGTACAACTTCCTCTGTTATTTTAGAAACAAAGTTTAAACGCTAAATTGACCACAAATACAGAATGTCATACTTTATATATATTATTTTTTGCTGCGTAGCGTATTGAGGTTAAATTATTTTCTATCTTTACGACTAAACAAAACAGTATTTACGCACTACACTTACGACTAGCGCTGGGTTTTTTACTCGTTAATGTAATTATGCTCCCTAATTTTATTGGCGTTTTTATTTGGTTTATATTTTCTAGAACTTATGTTCGGGTAATTAATCGTAATTAAGAATCTTCAGTTATTTGAATATAGGATCCCTATGGAAGAAAACTTATTAAATTCTGTTATTAAAATAACTAAAAACCGTGATGTAGATTCATTAGAATATAGCTTGATCTCGACGATCCAAGAATTTGTTGGTTGTACAGAAATTGTAGTTTATAAGGATTTAGACGTACACACTGATTTAACGATTGAGCGCAGCATATCGTTAAAAGTAATTAATGGTAATCAGTTTGAATGGGCACAACGTAAAGTAGTCGATTCACCAGAGCCAGAACTGTTGTCATGTTTGCGCTCAGCATGCATTATTACTGTACAATCAGCGGATGGCATTGAGAAGCGTTGGTTACCAATTTCTTTGCAAGATAAGCCGATAGGCGCTATTGCGGTTGTATGTAAAGATTTAAAAAGTGCGGATCAAGTGTTGCTTAATGCCTTTTGCCGTATCTATGAAAATTATTTATTTATCTTGCATGAAAATGAACGGGATCAACTCACAGGTCTGTTAAATAGACAAACATTTGATAAAAAAATAAAGCAGCTAATTGAAAAGCAAGTAATAAAACAGCATAAAACAGCAAAAATGGATAACAATCGCAAGCGTAGGCTCAGCTCAACATCTTGGCTGGCAATGCTTGATATTGATCACTTTAAAAAAATAAACGACAGCTTTGGTCATGTTTGTGGTGATGAAGTTTTATTGCTGCTTGCACAAAAAATGCGCCACTTTCTACGCTCAACCGATTTGATTTTTCGCTTTGGTGGAGAGGAATTTGTGATCGTGTTTGAACCCACCAATTTTGAGTCGATTGAAAAGAAAATGAATGAGTTTATGGAGATGATCAGAGAAACTCATTTTCCATTTGTTGAAAATATGACCGTTAGTATTGGCATGTGTCGCATCAGCCCTTACGACTTTCCTATTAATGTGTTAGAAAATGCGGACAAGGCACTTTATTACGCAAAGGAAAATGGTCGCAATAGGCTGTGTTTTTATGAACAGTTAATGGAGAACAACTTGATTGACTCAAATGATAAAAGCACGGATATAGATTTATTTTAATCTGACGCCTTTGGTATTTTCTTAATGATAGTTTTTGTTACTTCATCAAGTTTAATGACATAAGCGTTACCGCCAATTCCTTTAAATTCTTCATCGGTAAATACAATGGTATTTTCATCATAGAAAGTAATCGCTTCTTTTTGAGTCACAATCCCCAAATCTATTCGTGATACGTCCCCTGAGAAAAACTTATCACCAGTAAAGTTTTCAAATAACCAAATGCTTGTTGAATCTAATAATACTAACTTTGTACGATCGGGGCTCAGTGCTGCAGAGGTTATCCAGCAAAGCTTTTCCATTGTTGTACAGGTTTTAAATGAATCTATTAACTGCGCATCAAAATTAGCTGCATGATCGCCAACTTTATAAACATTAGTAATGCCATCAAACGGCTCAGTACGGTTTTTAGTAAACAAATATAAGTGACGGCCAAAGGCAACAAATGCTTCTAGATCAAAGTTTCGCTTATCTGGTGTGATAGGGCTACCGTCAAGTTCTGGATAAGTAAACTTGATAATTTCAGCTTCGGTGGTATCAGTTTTGATGTCGATGGGATTTTCTATTTTATAAATAGTGAGCCACTTACGTTCTTGTTTATTATTACCAAAGTCACCTAAAAAGAAGTGCCCAAAGTCATTCTGAGTCATATCTTCCCAATCAATGTTTTTCGCATTAGTAACAAGGACCTCTTTGGCGATAGAGCCATCTTCGTTGAGGCGATAAAGTTTTGGATCATCACCGCTGTCATTTATTGCCCACAAGCGCTTGAATTTATCAAATTCGATCCCCGATATTTCTTTGAGTTTAGGATCAACACTGAGTTTCTTTTTGCTGTATAAGGTATAAATTGAAATGCTGGTAAGTACAATACTCACCAAAATGATGATTGAGATTAATGAATAAATACTTTTTTTAAGCATGGAGGAAGTAGAATCTGATACTAAGTTATTGAGTATTATTATCTATTTTAAGGTGAATTTCCATGCCAATAAGACTATAAATGAATAATCGTTAAGTTTCGAGGCTCCATACGCCAGTGCCTGTCGCCGCGATATGATTAACATTTCCTTGTAGTACTTTGCTGCCAACATTCACAGATGACTGCGGACGACTGACCAAATACCCTTGCACGCAGCTAATACCCATACGCTTCACTAATTCAAACTGGGCGATTTCTTCCACCCCTTCAGCAACGATTTTAAGGCCGAGCTTCGAGCCTAACTCACTGATTGAATTTAATATTTCATTATACTTCGGGTTTTCATTAGCTTGGGCTATGAATAATCTATCAATTTTGATCACATCAATAGGTAGATCAGCTAAGGTGCTTAAAGAACTAAAACCGGTACCAAAGTCATCAATTGCGATAGTGACGCCTTCTTTTCGTAATTTTTCTAATTCATTAATAATAGTGTGACTTGCGGTGATCAATGTTGATTCGGTGATCTCTAACATCAAAGAAGTAGGCGGGAGACCCGTTTTTGCGAGTTTTTTCATTACCCATTCGTGAATAGGGCGATGTTTGAGTTGAATGCCTGAGACATTAACTGAGATTTTAACTTTGCGCATACCAGCATTATGCCAAGCTGCCATTTGTCGACATGACTCTAGCATTATCCAATCACCAAGCTCTAATATAAGGTTTGATTCTTCGGCAATCGGAATAAACTCTACTGGAGAAATAGCCCCTTCAACAGGATGATCCCAGCGCACTAATGCTTCGAAGTAATCGATGGCGCAATCTTCAACATGCACAATAGGCTGAAATGATAAATGAAAATTATGACACGCAATCGCTAAACGCAGCTCTTCGAGTAAGTAGTGGTAGCGACGCATTTTATTGCCCATTTCTGGCGAATAGACTTTAAAAATACCACGTCCATCGGTTTTAGCACGATACATAGCCACATCCGCCATTTGCAACAAAGCATGGGGAGTTGATGCACTCTCAGGATAAACCGCAATACCGACACTGGCACTGATCTTAATTAGTTTATTGCCTAGTACAAAGTCTCGCTCTATTTCGTTTAATACATGCTGTGCAACATCCAAACTTTTAGAACTGGAATCAATGTTATTAATAAAAATAGAGAATTCATCGCCCCCTAAACGTGCTAGATTTTGCTCTAGCAGACTGGTGGGATTGATATCATTAAGCTTGTGATGGCGTAATACGCTTGCGAGGCGTTCGGCTACTTGAATCAATACTTCATCACCAAAACTGTGACCAAAAGAGTCATTTACTTGCTTAAAACCATCTAAATCAATAAATAACAAGGCACAGTGAATGTTTGTGAGTTCAGCACCACTGAGTTGACGGTCTAAGTGCTCAATATAAGCGTGACGGTCAATTAACAAGGTCAATTTATCTTGGCAAATACTGGTTTGAGTTTCACGAGCATAATTGGCTACATGGCTGGTTAAGGCATTAATTGCTTGGCTTAAGCGGGTAACTTCTGTTGCATGCTCAAGCTCAGGAAGTTGAATGTTAAATGACTCGATTACTTTTTTTGTTTGTGTATTAAGTTGTTCTATTAATTGTTTTTCGCGTTTAATGTTTAATTGCTTACCAAAATACCACGTTAAAAATAAACCTATTAAAATCAATAAAATAAAGTTTATGGGTGACAAAATAGTGGCATTGAGCATTGATGATACTTGGGCAGTAATAAATTGTGCGTCTGTTGCTTTAATAAGTAAATAATCCGTACCATCTTTGCGAACAATATAATGGCCATTTAATATAGGATTATACCAAGAGGGCATCGTTAGTTGGGTGGTAGCAGTATCAAAAGCGCGAGTGGCAATACTAGATTGTTGCGGGTTAATGGTATTGACTTGCTTGGTCAATAAAATATTCATGCCGTAGCAAAAAATAAACATAGCAATAAAGGCAATACTGAGTAAGCGAAAAAATTTAGTCATTCCATTAAACCATTTTATCCCAATTATATGAGTTTTTTATTAGGTATTACATAATTTTATCAGTATATAGTTTGTCAGAGTCACTGACAAAACATTTCTTTTACAATAGTCTTGTAAAAGCAACCCTTTTCCTGTTAAGTGTTATTTTATCGATGTTTGCCGAACTTTTACTCAATTTAATCATTAAATAAATTCACTTTACCAGCGGTTATTTGTTAACTACTTTAAAGGTCATAATTCAGACCTTGATTAAACTTGGTTTAGTTCTTGCTCTCATTTAATTGGTGATAATGAGGTGAGTGTTTTGTGTTTTATTTGCACATATTTGGTGCGATATTTTTTTAATTGCACTGTCATAAAGCATAAATATAACTTTGTTTAACTAGGGTGTGTTTATTTTTCGAGGTTACTTTTACTGCAGTATGTTTGATTGTTAGGCAAATCAGAGCACATAGTAGTGTTTTATCTACATAGATTGTGCGATAACGTAGCATAACGACCAAGCGCAGTCTGAAAGTTGAACAAATTTCAAGCTTGAAAAGTTACACGCCCTAATAAAAATACATTTTACAGCCCTGCGTATGTTGAGTAGTTGAACGCACTTCTGTGGCAAGGATTAATTGACCTTAAGGTTTAGTTTGGAGCCCACTATGTTAAGTAAACGATTTTTTAAAACTAAAAATGAAGCTGAAGTTACATTTGAATTTCAGCATCCTCAGGCTGAGCAAGTTCAGTTAGTTGGTGAATTTACTGATTGGCAACCTGTTACTATGAAGTTTAATAAAAAAGAGCAATGTTTTAAGTTAAAACAGCGCTTACCGAACGATCAACAGTTTCATTTTCGATATTTAGTTAATGGTACTATTTGGGATAATGATCACCATGCTGATGGATACATAGCAAACAGCTTTGGTACAGAAAATAGTATAGTCAATACACAACGTATTTAAGGCGCGGTAAATGGAGTCTCTTTCACAGCTTTTTTATCTACATGGTATTGGCTATGAATACACCAAATATACCGGTGAACACGTGGTTTTTAGCGATGCAACCCGCAGTGCGGCACTCAGTTGTTGTGGTGTTGATGTTACAGATCACGCTCAAATAGCGCATTTAAATATCAGCTTAGATGCCAATAAGTGGCTGCAACTAGTACCAGAGTGTAGTTTGGTATGTGCTGAACAACCAGCCGTTAAAGTGCGTATTGATAGGCGTATGCTAGGGCAACAATGTACCGTATCATTTGCACAGCTTGATTTGCCCAGCATTACTCACCAATTAGCTGATTTGCAATGCAGTGGCGATTATTTATTTAACGACGTCACTTATTTAGAGCTTATTTTTCCGCTTCCATTATTGCCAATTGGTTATCATGATGCGCATATTAGCGTTGCAGGTTTAACGGCGACAACTCAACTGTGGGTGACACCTAAATATAGTTTCCAAGTGACAGATAAAAAGCAAAGCGGGCTTTCAATTCAACTTTATAGTTTAAAAAATAATGCAGCACTAGGGATAGGCGATTTTGCCGATTTATTATCGCTGACCGAGCAAGCAGCAAGTCATAAACTGGATTATATTTTACTCAATCCACTGCATTTATTATTTTCTGAGCAACCAGAGCGAGCAAGTCCCTACAGTCCAAATAATCGCGCGTTATTAAACCCACTCTATATATCAATTGATTTATGCGATGACAGCATTAATAACCCCGATATCACTGCGTATTTACAAAGCAGCTATGCGAGTGACTTTAAAAAGCGGACTCTGCAGTCGCAGTATATTAATTACAGTGCAGTGAGTGAATTCAAATACGCAGCCTTTAACTTGCTATACCAGCATTTTTGTATGCATGGGAGTGAGCACCGCAAACAACACTTCAGCGATTTTTGTCAACAGCATGGTTCGACACTTGCGACCTTAAAAGTTACTGACAGCGACTTTGCTTACTACTTGCAATGGCTAGCATATGTGCAATTAAAATTATGCCAAACTACCGCCCGAGAGCAGGGAATGAGTATTGGTTTGATCAATGATTTAGCGGTGGGTTGCGCCGGTGATGGCAGCGAGTTTCTCAATCAACAATCGTTGTTTACCGATTCTGCTTATGTAGGTGCACCGCCTGATCCATGGGCAGAGCATGGCCAGAACTGGGGATTGCCAGCATTGAATCCGATTAAGCTCAGCGATAATAATTTTAGCTACTACCGAGCATTGATCCGTGCCAATATGGAAAACGTTGGTGGCTTACGTATTGACCATGTTATGGCTATCCGCCGTTTATGGTGGTGTTTTGAGCATCAACAGCAACAAGATGGTTGCTATGTGTATTATCCATTTGAGCATTTATTAGCGGTACTGACAATAGAATCCCATTTGAATCAATGTATTGTCATTGGTGAAGATCTTGGGGTTGTTCCACCAGAGGTGAAAGCTGCACTTGCAGATAAAGCAATATTTTCAAATAGCTTATTCTATTTTGAAAAAGATTATCATGGTGAATTTTTAGCGGCTCAGTCATTTGCGCCACAATCATTGTTAATGGTTGCAAACCATGATGTACCGCCTTTCTTTGGTTGGTGGCAGGGGCTTGATCTTACTTTGAAATTAAAATATCAATTAATTGATGAACAACAGTTAACTCAACTGCATGCAGACCGAGAAATTGAAAAACAACGACTACTGCGTTTTCTGTCAGGATGTGCAGAGCACTCCTTGTTTGTGGACAGTACAGCAAGTGATGTTTATCAGGCGCTGACCTTAGGCTTGGCCGCTGCACCAGCGCGGTTATTTACTATTCAGCTCGATGATTTAGATGAGCAAACATTACCTGTAAACATTCCTGGAACGGATCAAGAATACCCTAATTGGCGTCGGGTATTAACGCATTCAAGTGAACAAATATTAACTCGTCACAGTGCATTTCTCAGTGCTATTAATTCCATAAGGACTAATTAAATGAACAGTATTGTTCGTAAAACCGCAAAGTCACAGCACTATGATCAACAAGTTAATGCTTTAAAGCGCGGCTGTTTTAAAGATCCGTTTAGTTTTTTAGGCGTACATGCAATTACTGACACGCACAGTGAAATACGCTGTTATATGCCCGGGGCAACAAAATTAACGATTAAACTGCCTCAGCAAATGATTGTTAGCATACGCTATGGTGATTCAGATTTATTTATAGCACAGCTTAGTAATCAAGATATTTCAGCTTATCAGCTAGTGGTAGATTACAGCGATTGTCAGGTTATTTGTGAAGATGTGTATAGTTTTGATAGCAGCCTAGATGATAGTGCAATGTACTTATTTAATGAAGGCACATTAGAGCATGCATATCGCCATCTTGGTGCCCACTTTATTGATTTTAAAGGTGTTGCAGGTGTGCGTTTTAGTGTTTGGGCACCTAATGCTAGCAGTGTTTCAGTTATTGGCGAATTTAATCACTGGCAGCAAAGCCAACACTTTATGCGTTTTAACCCTGCGTCTGGAGTCTGGGATTTATTTATTCCAGAGCTCAGTGAAGGTCAGTGTTATAAGTTCTCTATAACAACTCTCAGTGGCGAAGTGCTCGAAAAGGCTGATCCATTTGCATTTAAAATGCAGCAAGCACCAGGCACTGCTTCAGTACTTCAAACTCGGCCCACAGCAATTAAACTAACTGATAAAATGCAACGTCAGCGTGTTAAACGCAACGCGATTGATGCACCTATCTCTATCTATGAAGTGCATTTAGGTTCTTGGCAGCGAGAAGAGGGAGATCGTTATTTAACTTATCAAGAATTAGCACAGCGGTTAATTAATTATGTCACTGAGCAAGGCTTTACGCATATCCAACTTATGCCGATCAGTGAATTTCCATTTGATGGTTCTTGGGGGTATCAGCCAGTTGGCTTATTTGCACCAACGAGTCGGTTTGGCGGTTTGGATGATTTTCGTTATTTTGTAGAGCAATGCCACCAAGCTAACATTGGTTTACTCATTGATTGGGTTCCAGGCCACTTCCCAAGTGATCCACATGGCTTGCATCGTTTTGATGGCACACATTTATTTGAACATGCCGATGTGCGTCAAGGTTTCCATCCAGATTGGAATACCTATATCTACAACTATGATCGCCCAGAGGTTCGCAGCTTTTTAGTTGCTAATGCAATGTATTGGTTAGAAGAATTTGCCATTGATGGATTACGTGTCGATGCTGTTGCCTCAATGCTATACCTTGATTACAGTCGTGAAGATGGACAGTGGATCCCGAATAAGTTTGGCGGACGTGAGAATCTTGGTGCTATTGAGTGTTTAAAACAAGTTAACTTACGTTGTTATGCTAATAACCCCGGCATTATGATGGTAGCTGAAGAGTCAACGGCATGGCCTGGTGTTACCCGTCAGGTGAATCATGATGGCTTAGGGTTTGGTTACAAGTGGAATATGGGCTGGATGAACGACAGCCTTCACTATATGCAACGCGATCCTTTATATCGCCAACATCATCATCACGAATTAACTTTTTCGATGGTGTATGCCTATAGTGAAAATTATATTTTACCTTTAAGCCATGATGAAGTGGTGCACGGTAAAGGCTCATTAATTGAAAAAATGCCTGGTGATGATTGGCAAAAATTTGCAAATTTACGCGCGTATTATGCATTTATGTGGGCGCATCCAGGCAAAAAATTACTGTTCATGGGCGGTGAGATTGCCCAGCGTAGCGAGTGGAATCATGATCAATCAATTGATTGGCATTTACTTGAGCATCTATCGCATCAAGGTGTACAACGAACTATCGCGCAGCTCAATAAAGTATATCGCGATGTTCCAGCTTTACATCAGCTAGATACTGATCCGTCAGGTTTTAGCTGGATCGATAATCAAAATGCTCAACAAAGTATTTTTAGTTTTATTCGCTTTGCTAAGAAAGCCAGTAATTACGTGGTTGTGGTAAGTAACCTCACACCAACGGTTTATCATGATTATTGTATTGGTGTACCAAGCTCAGGTGAATTTGAAGTCATTTTAAATACCGATGACGAACAGCTATTTGGCTCTGGAGTACAAGTGTGTGGGCAATCAGCTAAAACAACCAGTACAGCAACTCCATGCCACGGGCATCAACATAGCATTAAACTCTCACTGCCAGCGCTTGCGACGGTTTATTTAAGAAGGGTGGCTGATGAGTTTATCGATTGAATTAAATAAAGGGCAAACTTTTCCGCTGGGAGCCAGTGTATTAACAAACGGTGTAAATTTTGCTGTTTATGCGCCATTGGCTAAACAGTTGTATGTGTGTTTATTTGATGCCAGTGGTCATACCGAAGTTTTAAAGTTAGCAATGAATAATAATGAAGGGGGGATATGGAGTTTACATATAACCCCACTGGCTATGGGCACTTTATATGGTTATCGCGCAGAAGGTGAATATCAACCTAAAAAAGGATTGTTTTTTAATAGCCAAAAATTGTTAATTGACCCCTATGCAAAAGATTTATTTGGTGAGTTTACCTGGAGTGAACGCCACTATGGGCAAATGCCTAAAGGTACTTTGAGTACGGTAAACAACGCCATTGATATCCCTAAATCTAAAGTCACACAGCTGCAGCCTTATCAAGGTAAAAAACCGAGCCATAGTTGGGGAGAAACGGTTATTTATGAATGTCACGTTAAAGGCGCCACAGCACGACATCCCTCTATTCCAAGTCAGCTACAAGGTACCTATTTGGGCTTGAGCCATCCCAGTTTTATAGAGCATTTACGTACACTTGGCGTAACCACTTTAGAATTGTTACCGGTACATAGCTTTATTAGCGAACAGTTTTTAACCGCCAAAGGCCTGCAAAACTACTGGGGTTACAATACATTAAATTTTTTTACACCAAATAAAGATTACTTAGTAACTGATGAAATTGGTGAATTTCAACAAATGGTTACTAAACTTCATCAAGCGGGTATTGAAGTGATTTTAGATGTGGTTTACAACCACACCGCAGAGGCTGGTAGCGACGGTCCTTTGTTATCTTGGCGCGGCCTAAATAACCCAGGTTATTACCGTAGTGTTAACGATAACCCTGAAGTTTATATCAATGACACTGGGTGTGGTAATACCTTAAATATAGACGACCCATTTAGCTTGAAAATGGTACTCGATAGCTTACGTTATTGGGTAGAAATAATGGGTGTTGATGGTTTTAGGTTTGATTTAGCAACTATTCTTGGACGGACGCCGCATGGCTTTAGCCAAACCCATAGTTTTTTACAAGCAATCAATCAAGATCCAGTGTTAAGCCAAGTGAAATTAATTGCTGAGCCTTGGGACATAGGCCCTGGTGGTTATCAATTGGGAGCATTTCCTGCGCCTTGGCGTGAGTGGAATGATAAATACCGTGATGTTGTTAGGCGCTTTTGGCAAGGGCAGCACAATATGCTGGCTGATCTTGCAAAACGTTTACATGGCTCTTTTGATTTGTTTGATCATAATCACCGTGGGCCATTAAATAGTATTAATTTTATAACCAGTCATGATGGCTTTACTTTAACCGATTTAGTGAGTTACGAACAAAAGCATAACGAAGCAAATGGTGAACAAAACCGCGATGGGCACAGTGCTAATTATTCGTTTAATTGCGGTGTTGAAGGCTTTACTGATGATTTAAAAGTTACCTCCATGCGGTTACAACAACAAAAAAACTTTTTACTTACCTTACTACTTTCCAAAGGGGTGCCTATGCTGTCATCAGGCAGTGAAATGGGGCACTCGCAAGGAGGGAATAACAATGCTTATTGTCAAAATAACCGCACTAGTTGGCTGGCATGGAAAGACTCGCAGCGTAGCCACAGCCTCATTCGTTTTATTGACGATGTATTGACCTTACGAAAGCAACACTGTGTGTTTAAACACAGTGTATTTTTACACGATAGCGATAAGCGATTTAGTGTTGATTGGTATACCGAGCAAAGCCAAGCCATGCAAGAAAGTGACTGGCATGATGGTTCAAAACAGTTTTTGATGTATAGCTTAAAAGATACACAACTAAATACGGCATTACTCATTATTTTGAATGCCAGTAATGTGGCAGTTAAATGTCAATTACCTACTAATCACGATTTATCGGTATGGCGTTTAGCGCTTAGCAGTGTTGATCAAGCAATGGTTAAAAATACAGAACAGTTTGAGGTTGCTGCACAAAGCAGTTGGGTTTTTACAGCCAATTTAGAGGACGAATGTAATGGCGAATAATGGTGAACAAATGTGTGTTGCTAAAGGTTGGCAAGATGCCCCTTTAATAGATGAAAGTACGCTTGAAGATGATTTATCACGCCATTTCTATTATACCCTTGGGCGCGATAAGGTCGGAAAGTCTCAACTGTATTTGTATAACGCACTAGCGTTGACAATTCGCGATCGATTAGTCGCTCGTTGTCGAGCAACAAAACAGCAAATGCACAGTGAAAAGCGTCGTAAAACGGCTTATATATCACTTGAGTTTTTAATGGGCCGAGCACTAGGTAATGCCATTTTAAATTTAGATTTAGAAGAGCAAGTCAAACTTGCACTTAATAATTATTGCGCTCACATTGAACATGTTGCGCAAGCAGAGCATGACGCTGGGTTAGGTAATGGTGGTTTAGGCCGCTTAGCTGCGTGTTTTCTAGATAGTTGTGCGAGTTTAGCATTACCTGTAACCGGTTATGGTATTCGTTATGAATACGGCATGTTTAACCAGTCAATCGAAAATGGCCATCAAATAGAGCAGCCTGATAATTGGTTACGTGAAGGGCATCCATGGGAGCTGAGCGCACCAGAGCAAGCCAAGCGTGTTAAGTTTTTTGGCCATGTTGAAAGTTATACTGATAAGAACGGACGCATTCATCGACAATGGTTAGACACTGAAGATGTATTAGCTGTCCCTTATGATGTGCCGATCCCTGGCTATAAAAATGACATAGTTAACACCCTCAGACTCTGGAAATCAGAAGCCACTGATGAGTTTGATTTAGGTGAGTTTAACGCCGGTAGTTACTCAGAAGCCGTCGCGCATAAAAACCTTGCCGAACAAATCACCATGGTACTTTATCCTAATGACAGCAGCGAAAATGGTAAAGAGCTACGTTTAAGGCAGCAATACTTTTTATCGTCGGCGAGCTTACAAGATATTGTTGGTCTATGGGTATCACAGCATGGTGAAAAGTTTAGTGATTTTGCTGATTTTCATGTTTTTCAACTTAATGACACCCACCCAAGTATTGCTGTTGCAGAGTTAATGCGA
This sequence comes from Pseudoalteromonas sp. SR45-6, assembly GCF_014163545.1. NCBI lineage: Bacteria > Pseudomonadati > Pseudomonadota > Gammaproteobacteria > Alteromonadales > Pseudoalteromonadaceae > Pseudoalteromonas > Pseudoalteromonas sp. SR45-6. Next base: position 47,096 of record NZ_JACJDM010000023.1, on the reverse strand, counting down.
TTGCTGATTGATGATTATGACTTGGATTGGGATGCTGCATGGCAGATCACCACAAAAACCATGGCGTATACCAATCATACGTTACTTCCAGAAGCGCTCGAAAAGTGGTCTGTGTCATTATTTGCGCGTTTATTACCGCGTATTCTTGAAATAATTTATGAAATAAATGCACGTTTTCTTGCTCAAGTTGCGTTGGCGTGGCCGGGGGATGTTGCAAAACAACAAGCGTTGTCTTTAATTGAAGAAGGCTCAGATCCACAAGTAAGAATGGCGTATTTAGCCATTGTTGGCAGTTTTTCAGTTAATGGCGTAGCAGCATTGCACACAGAATTACTTAAAGAAGGTTTGTTTAAAACTTTTTATGAATTGTGGCCTGAAAAATTCAACAATAAAACTAATGGTGTAACGCCAAGGCGGTGGATAGCTCATTGTAACCCCAAACTAACACAGTTGATTGGTGAAAAAATTGGTCAAGATTGGGTGAGGGATTTTGCGCAAATTAGCCAGCTGCGTCGCTATTATGATGATGTTAAATTCCATAAACAATGGCAAAGCGTCAAACTTGAAAACAAACAACGGCTAGTTGATTTAGTCAAAGAGCGTTGTGGTGTTGAATTTGACACTAGCATGCTATTTGATGTGCAAGTTAAACGAATTCATGAGTATAAGCGCCAATTACTGAATGTATTACACATAATTCACTTGTATGACCGGATCCGTCGTGGCGATACCGCCAATTTAGTGCCACGCTGTGTATTACTAGGAGGAAAAGCTGCACCGGGGTATTACATGGCTAAGCGCATTATTAAGCTAATTAATAATGTTGCAGATGTGATCAACAAAGATCCGCTTGCTCAGCCTTATTTACGGGTGGCATTTTTACCAAATTATAATGTTACAGCAATGGAAACGATTTGCCCCGCAACAGACTTGTCTGAACAAATTTCAACCGCAGGTAAAGAAGCATCTGGTACCGGTAATATGAAGTTTATGATGAATGGGGCGTTGACGATTGGCACTTTAGATGGTGCTAATATAGAAATTCGCGATGCAGTAGGGGCTGATAACTTCTTCTTATTCGGCGCACAAGCGGAACAAATTGAGGGAATAAAACAAAGCTACAACCCATTACACATTATTCATAATACGCCTGACTTACTAAGTGTTATGCAATTACTTGAAAGTGGGCACTTTAATTTATTCGAACCTGGTTTATTTGACGACATTATTGGTGCAATCAAAAGCCCACATGATCCTTGGTTGGTTGCCCACGATTTTGATAGTTTTGTACAAGCACAAAAGGCGGTTGAACACGCTTATCAAGATCAACAGCATTGGACGCAAATGAGTATTTTAAATACTGCGGCCAGTGGTACTTTTTCAAGTGATAGAACGATCAGCCAATACAGTGATGATATTTGGCATTTGGAAGCATTAACAACATCTAGTTCGGCCGACACAGCCGTAAGCAACAGCAAAGATTAATACGGAGATAAATTATGCCAAGTTATGCAAATCGCTACATAAGTAGTCTGACACGAGAAACCTACGCACTGATTTTAGCAGGGGGCAGAGGTTCACGCTTACATGAATTAACAAACTGGCGGGCCAAACCGGCAGTTTATTTTGGTGGCAAACATCGTATTATCGATTTCCCGCTATCAAACTGTATTAATTCAGGTATTCGTCGTGTTGGGATTGCCACACAGTATAAATCGCACTCGCTGATCCGCCATGTCAACCGTGCATGGGGCCACTTTAAAAAAGAACTGGGTGAATCGGTAGAGATATTACCGGCATCACAGCGTTATGGTGACGAATGGTATTGCGGCACTGCAGATGCGGTGTTCCAAAATATGGATATTATTCGTCATGAGCTACCTAAGTATGTAATGATTTTATCTGGCGATCATGTTTACCGTATGGATTACGGCGGCTTATTGGCAAAACATGTTGAAACAGGTGCAGACATGACGGTGTGCTGTATTGAAGTTCCTTGCGAAGAAGCCGCAGAAACATTTGGTGTGATGACGGTAGATGAAGAGAAACGAGTACGTCGTTTTGATGAGAAACCGAAAATGCCAAGTTCAATTCCTGGTCGTCCGGGCACTTGTTTAGCGTCAATGGGTAATTATGTATTTAATACTGAGTTCTTATTTGAACAACTAAAAAAAGACGCAGAAAACGAAGGTTCAGGCCGTGATTTTGGTCATGATATTATTCCGGCAATTATTGAAGAGCATAATGTATTTGCTTTTCCATTTCGAGAGCCAGGTCATGACGGCCAACCTTATTGGCGTGATGTGGGTACACTTGACTCATTCTGGGAAGCAAACATGGAGCTGGTGATGCCAGAACCACAGCTGGATTTATACGATCCAACTTGGCCTATTTGGACTTACCAAGAACAACTGCCACCGGCTAAGTTTATTTTTGATAATGATGACAGACGTGGCATGGCTGTAGATTCAACCGTATCAGGCGGCTGTATTATTTCAGGCTCGGTGGTTCGTAAATCACTGTTATTCTCTAATGTACATATTCGCTCATACTGCGTCATTGAAGAGTCGGTGATATTACCAGGTGCGATTATTCAACGTAATTGCCGTATTCGCCGTGCTATTATCGACCGTGGATGTGAAGTGCCAGCCGGTGTTGAAATCGGTTTTGATCGTAAAGCAGACGAAGAAAATGGTTTCAGAGTATCTAAAAAGGGTATTGTGTTAGTGACCCGTGAAATGCTCACAGAACTTTCCAAAAAACTTGAGCGCCAAGAGCGTGAGAGTAAACAATTAGCTTAAAATATCATACAGTTGTAGGAAGTAAGAAAAAGATGCATGTATTAATGGTTGCGGCCGAAAATGACGCTTTACCAAATGCCAAAGTGGGTGGTGTTGCAGATGTACTACGAGATTGTCCCAAAGCATTAGCGGAGCTTGGCTTAACCGTTGATGTGGTTATTCCAGATTATGGTTTTACCACGTTAGAGCGTGTGCAATTAGGCACGCTCCATGTGCCCTTTGCCGGATATATCTATGATGTTCAAGTGTGGCAAGTATATGTTGATCAGCAGCAAGTCAGGCAATTAGTACTATCACATCCGTTATTTAGTCAGCACCATGGCGCTGTATACTGTAATGATGATGGTGACCGACCTTTTGCCACTGATGCCACTAAGTTTGCATTATTTAATGCTGCAGTGTGTGAAGCGCTATTGCAAGGTGTGATCACTCGTCCTGATGTGTTGCATTTGCATGATTGGCACAGCGCGTGTGTGGCGGTATTGTTAAAGTTTGATCATCGGTTTGCATCTTTTTCTTCTTTGCGCAGCGTATTTACAGTACACAATATTGCACTGCAAGGGATCCGCCCATTCAAAGGAGATGATTCAAGTTTAGAAGCATGGTTTCCGGCGTTAAGTTATAACGGCGAGATATTATGCGATCCGCGTTATCCTCATTGCTTTAATCCGATGCGCAGCGCTATCAATTTAGTTGATAAGATACATTTAGTATCTCCAAGCTACGCACAAGAAGTATTGCAAGCCAGTGAACCGCATAATGGTTTTTTTGGTGGTGAAGGCTTAGAGCGCGATTTGAATAATGCGATGGCGAACAATAAAGTCGTCGGAATATTAAATGGCTGTGAGTACACTGAGCACAACGCACAGTCAACCAGTACGCTATCACAATTATACTTTGAGATAGAGCAGGCATTGTTTGTTTGGATGGTTAAAGAAGTTAACCTGCAAAGCAGTTACTATATAGCTCATCAACGGTTACAGCAGTTCATTGAGCAGCCAGTTAAAGGGCCTTTAGTCACCAGTGTTGGACGCCTAACCGATCAAAAAGCTTTGTTACTGCGCCAACCCTACGAAAACCAGCAAGTGCTAGATGCATTGTGTGAAAAGTTAAATGAACAGCAAGGACGTATGATCATTTTAGGTTCCGGTGACACGGCCCTTGAAGATGTTATGACAGCCGCCATGGCACGAAATAGTAACTTATTATTTTTAAAGGGTTATGGTAATAGCGTTGGCGAATTACTGTATGAGTTAGGGGACTTATTCTTGATGCCTAGTTCCTTTGAGCCATGTGGTATTAGCCAAATGCTTGCTATGCGAGCAGGGCAGCCTTGCTTAGTACATCAAGTCGGTGGTTTAAAAGATACTATTACTCATTTGGAAAATGGTTTTAGCTTTAGTGGTGACACATTACAAACACAAAGCGAGGCGCTGGTAACGTGTTTTGCTAATACTCTTACTCTGAGACAAGAACAACCCAAACAATGGGATGAAATTGTCAGCAATGCTAAGGCTGCTCGCTTTACATGGTCTTATGTAGCAAAGGACTATATCAGTAAACTTTATAATTAATACTGCTATTTATCATCTTACTAGCTATAATGGATTGCAATAACATTATGATTTAGTTACTTAGTATTGTGTTTTATTTCGTAACTAACCATCAATAGTCGAGTTTAAGGGTGAAAAAGTGCAAGTATTTGTTGCGCGCCAAGCAATATTCAATCGTCAACAACATGTAGTTGCCTATGAATTATTGTTTCGTAATAGTACCAATAATTGTTTTCCAGATATTGACGAAAGCGTCGCAACAGCAAAACTGATCATGGAAAATCAGCTTAATTTTGGCACTCGACATATTACTGCTGGTAAAAAAGCACTGATTAATATCGGTCCTGATTCTTTAAAAATGGATTTATGTGCATTTTTGCCTTCGCAAGATGTGGTACTTGAGTTGCTCGAAACAATTGAGCCGACAGAAGAAAACTACCAGCTATGTCGTGCGCTGTTTCATAAAAACTTTGTGTTAGCACTTGACGATTTTGTATATGAGCCTAAGTGGGAAAGGTTTTTAAAACTTGTTAAATTAATCAAATTTGATATTCAAATAACTCCTTTGCAGCAAATTGAACCGATGATTCGACGGCTGCAAAAATACAAAAAGCTAAAGTTGCTTGCTGAAAAAGTCGAAACTATTGATGATTTTAAAATAGCTCATAAGATGGGCTTTGATTATTTTCAGGGTTATTTTTTTGCCAAGCCGGTAGTCATTCAACAAAAAGACATTGATATAAACTATGCATTAGCATTGACCATCTATGCACAAGTTATGAAAGAGCATCCTGATATCAATGCGATTGCGCGATTGTTTCAATTAGATACAGCGTTAGCATTTAAGTTATTAAGATTGATCAACAGCGGTGTGTTTCCTGTCCAAAAAGAAATAGAGTCACTCAAACAGGCTTTAGTCTATTTAGGCCATGATCATATAAAGAAGTTTGTTAGTTTGATCATTACCGCTCACGTTGGACAAACGAAACCTAACGAATTGATCAAAATGTGTATCATTCGGGCGCGATTTTGTGAGCTGATAGCGAAAAAGATAGCGCCTTCGCAAGCGAATAGTGCCTTTTTAACCGGTCTTTTTTCGTTGTTGGATGCAATATTAGATCGCCCAATGGAGCAATTACTCCTTCGTTTACCATTTCCAGAACCAATCAAAGACGCTCTAATGGAAGAAAAAAACACCCTGTATTATATCCTTGCAACAGTAAAAGCGTATGAATCAGGTAGCTGGTGGGCTATGGAGCAAGCAGTTGTATTTATTAACATAAATAGTGATTTACTGCCGAAGTTTTATCGAGATGCGCTAGACTGGTCAAACATACATAAGCACAACTAATAAGTCGAGCCCAATAATGCGTAATCAAAATATGGATGTTATTCGTGGTGTTGCTGTGCTTGGCTTAATGTACATGAATGCCTATTCCTTTGGTTTATTTGAATTTGGTTACGTACCATTACAGTCCCCGCCTTTTTCGGATCATGTTATTCAATGGGTGAGCCTTAGTGTTATTGACGGCCGCTTTCGCAGCTTATTTTGCTTACTCTTTGGTGCTGGCTTATATATTCAGTGGCAGCGTTACCAGCAGCTTGAGCAATTGCAAAAACGCTTAAAAGTATTGGCCGTGTTTGGTTTACTACATGGCTTTTTGTTGTGGGCTGGTGATATTTTGTTTATCTATGCATGCGCAGGTTGGTTGGTCATACAGTACCTTGATGCGAGTGACGAGATGTTATTAAAACGCGGTTGGCAATTTCTATCATTAGCCGCAGCGATAACGTTTTTGATAGCCTTAATTGACCCCACACTGACTATCTATCGAGATTCAGCCGATTTTTTAGCAAGTTATAATGCTTCACGAGGATCGGCATTAACTATTTTTGTCAATAATAGTGTGATGTTTATCGTGATGCTCATTGCACTTCCGCTGATCACTTTGTGGATGGCTGCAGGATTAATGCTATTCGGTATTTATGGCTATAAAAATAAACTGTTTGAGACTGGTTTAACTAAATTAAGCAAAATCAGAGTTTTGTCAATTGCGCTACTGTTAAGTGCGATTAGGATCAGTTTTGAATACCAATCTAGCTTATTTATTAGTGCATTAAAAGAACCCGTAAGCTGGTTTGCAGCATTATTCACAGCCCTATTAATTATTCATTTTGTGGTAATGCTGATGACAAAACATGACTTTCACTTTATTGCATTGCAGCGTGCAGGAAGGCTCGCATTAACTTTATATCTAATGCAAACTATTTGCTTGTTATTGTTGTTTAAAGTTTTTTATCCGCACTGGGTGCTAAGCTTTAATCATTTAGAATATTACGTATTAGTGAGTGGTTTAGTTATTTTTCAACTTAGTTTTAGTGTGATTTATTCGCGTTATTTTAAGCAAGGTCCAATGGAATTTATTTGGCGAAAGTATGCAAATGCTGCTTGAGTTGAAGCTACTGTAAATAGTGTGGTAATTTTTCACTGTCACTGCAGGTTAAAATTATCGCAAACCCATATACCGTAAAACAGAGCAATCGTTTAAGTATAAACAAACAGACTAGATGTTTGCTGTGAAAAGGCTAATTGTTGGTTTAACGGCGCTTTATACTGCGTTATTAATTTTAACAAGTGGCTTCTATTGTTTGCAATCTATGCCTTGTCTAAATCGCTTTTAAATTCAACTGAGCTCGCATCTTAAGGTGGTTTGGGTATACAATATCGGCCTTTAAAATTAATATGAATTTGGCCCATGACAGACTTAAAACGATTAAATAAATTTATTAGTGACACTGGTTTTTGTTCACGACGCGAAGCGGATAAATATATTGAAGATGGTCGTGTTACTGTCAATGGTATTCGACCGGAAATGGGTGTCAAAGTAGCATTGTCTGACACGGTACTGATTGATGGTAAGCCGCTGAAAAAAGTGCCGAAACGCGCGTACATCGCTTACAACAAACCCGTTGGTATAACCTGTACAACTGAGCGTAAAATTCAAAGTAATATCGTCAAAGCGGTTAACTACCCAGATCGTATTTTTCCAATTGGTCGCTTAGATCGCCCATCAGAAGGGTTGATTTTCCTGACAAATGAAGGAGATATCGTCAATAAAATCCTTCGTGCAGGCAATAATCATGAAAAAGAGTATGTTGTTACAGTCGACAAGCCATTAAATCGTCAGTTTGTGAATAAGATGGCAGGTGGTTTACCAATTTTAGGTACAGTCACGAAAAAATGCAAAGTTACACAAACAGGACCGCAACAATTTACTATTGTATTAACGCAAGGTTTGAATCGTCAAATTCGTCGTATGTGTGAGTACTTGGGCTATGAAGTGGTCACCTTAAAACGCGTACGTATCATGAATGTCACGTTAAAAGGCTTAAATGTTGGCCAGTGGCGCCATTTAACTGAGCAAGAAATGGCTGAGATTAATAACTCGATTGCCGACTCGGGCAAAACCGAGGAGTTATCAGTGGATGAGAACAAACAATCTGCGAATATCAGCAAGCCTAAACAAGCATGCACGCCTTACAAAGATAACGATAAAAAGCGTGATTTTGCTAAGCATGTCAAACAAGGCCGTTTTGATTCTAAAAATGACCAAATTAACGCCAAACCTGCAAGAAGAAATAGCACCACTCGAACCGGCACATTAAGCCTTAAAAAATAAGATCAAATTGTAAAACCAGGAACAACATAAATTGTGCTCCTGGTTTTATTTAAACCTCAGTTATTTTGCTTTTGGCACCTCAATTTTAAATAGCACGGTATAGAGCACCGGCACTACGATTAATGTCAGCACGGTTGCAAAGCCTAAACCAAACATAATCGTCACCGCCATTGATTGGAAAAACACATCAAATAATAATGGGATCATTCCTAAAATGGTGGTGATTGCTGCCATCGCAACGGGGCGCACACGGCTTACACCGGAATCAAATACTGCTTGATAAGGCTCTTTGCCTTCACTGAGCTCAAGGTTGATCTGATCAACCAACACAATGCCATTTTTAATCAACATACCGCTTAAGCTTAATAACCCAAGTAGCGCCATAAAACTAAATGCGGCGTTCATCACTAGCAAGCCGGCGCTGACACCGATGATTGCTAAAGGTACTGTGGCCCAAATAACCAGAGGTTTTTTTACTGAGTTAAATAGCAACACAGTGACTGCAAACATCGCTAAATAGCCCAAAGGTAACGAGCCAAAAATAGCTTTTTTTGCCTTTGTTGATGATTCAAACTCACCGCCCCATTGTAATTCATAGCCATTAGGGAGTTTAATTGCTTCAATACCTGGCCTGACTCTTGAAAATAGTTTAGCGGGTGTTTCATCGCCTATTACGTCATGATCGGCCATTACTGTAATAGTACGTTTGCGATCGCGGCGCATTATTAGGCTGTCTTCCCACTGTACAACAAACTCATCCACCACTTGAGTAACTGGCACGAATACGCCTAATACTGGGCTGTATATTTGTAGGTCACGGAGGCTTTCAACATTAAGACGCTCTTGTGCCGGTGAGCGGGCAATAATGGGGATCTGTTGAGTACCATCTTTGTAAATGCCGACTTTTTTACCGGAAAAACTGGTTAATAATAGTTGGTCCAAGTCTGTTTTAGCGATACCCAGACGCCGCGCTTTTTGTTCGTTAAGTTGCGGGCGAATGAGTTTTGAGCGTTCACGCCAATCATCACGAATATTATAAGCACCGGCATCTTTTGCTAGCACTTCTTTTGCTTGTTTAGCTAATTGGCGAAGCACTACTGGATCAGCCCCCGAAAAACGCGCTTCTATTTTAGCATCAGTAGAAGGGCCTATTTCCATACGTTTTATTTTAAGCTTGGCATCAAATACGTGGCTGTATTCATAGTCGCGAACTTTTGCAATCATCGTCGCCACTGCTTCGCGGTCTTTTACACGGATAATTAATTGACCATAAGCTGGGTATGATTTTTCAGGTGCGTAGGTCAACATAAACCGTGGTGCGCCTTGTCCTATCGTTGATGTTACTTCTTCGACCAGCTCATCTTTTTGTAAGAATGCTTCGAGTTTGGCGACGCCATCTAAAGTGGCATGAATATCAGCCCCTTGGGTATGCCAATAATCTACGTAAAACATTGGCGTGTTAGAAGCTGGAAAAAACGCTTGTTTAATAAACTTAAAGCCAAAAACAGAGCTAGCTAATAAAACGACCATCAACAATAAAGTGGTTTTACGAAAACGCATCGAGGTGCTTAATAAACTTTTATATAGATTAAAGATCACACCTTGATATGGATCTTCATCATGGCTTTGCTGCTTGAGCTCTGTTTCTTTGAACATTAAGTCAGCAAAGAAAGGAGTTAAGGTGATGGCAGTGATCCAGCTTAGTAATAATGAGATAAATAATACCCAAAATAAGCTGCCGGCAAATTCCCCACTAGCGTCAGAGCTTAAGCCAATTGGCGCAAATGCAGTAATCGCAATCACGGTTGCGCCAAGTAAAGGCCACTTTGTTTGCTCCACTATATTAGCCGCTGCTTTTATCTTTGTTTGCCCTCGCTTTAGGTTTATTAAAATCCCTTCGGTGACTACAATGGCATTATCAACCAACATTCCTAATGCAATGATCAGCGCACCTAAAGAGATTCGTTGTAAATCAATCGCAAACAGTTTCATGAAAATGAATGTACCTAATACGGTCAGCAATAAAATTGCCCCGATCAGTACGCCACTTTTAAAGCCCATAAAGACAAGCAGGACAACAATAACGATAGCGACAGCTTCGAGTAAGCTGATGATAAAGCCATTGACTGATTTTTCGACTTCAACAGGTTGGTTATAAACGGTATTTATTTCCATGCCATGGGGGCGTTGATATTCAAGCGATGCTAAATGCGCTTTAATGTTATCGCCTATATCCACAACGTTTACACCACTGCTAAACGATACGCCAACTAGTAAGGCTTGCTGCTGGTTAAAACGGATTACATTATTAGGTACTTCGGCGTATTCACGAAACACCGTTGCAACGTCACCGAGGTAAATCAGTTCATTTTCACCTGGTTTTGAGATCAGTAGATTTTCGAGCTCTTTTACGTCTTTGAATTCGCCTGTTGGGTGCAGTCTAATTGATTCATCGCCTACGCGTATTTTACCTGCATTCGATACGGTATTTTGTGATTGCAATAATTGATAAATTCTAGTTGGTGCAATACCAAGCTGCGCCAGCTTACGCGTCGATATTTCAACCATCACCTGTGCTTGTTGTTCACCACTGACGGTCACTTTACCTACGCCGTCAACGAGTACCAGTTCGCGCTTTAAGTAATCAACATAGTTTTTTAGTTCGTCATAAGAGTAACCATCGCCAGTGACGGCATACATTACGCCGTATACGTCGCCAAAATCATCTAAAATGGTACTTGGGTATACACCACTTGGCAGTGATGAAGCGTTATCGTTAATCTTGCGCCGTAGCTCATCCCAAATTTGTCGTAAGTCTTGTTTGCGATAGTTGCTTTTCATTTCAACGGTAATTTGTGATTTCCCTGGAGATGAAATGCTGGTTACGTAATCCACATACGGCAATTGTTGAATTGCATTTTCAATCGGAAAAGTAACTTCATCTTCTACCTGTTGTGGTGAAGCGCCAGGATATAAGGTGATCACCATGGCTTTTTTTATTGTAAATTCAGGGTCCTCAAGCTGACCAAGTCCTAAATAAGATACTACGCCACCGATTAATAGTAATAGCGCGCACATCCAACTGACGACCTTTTGTTTTATGGCAAGTTCAGCAATGCTCATTTTATAAGCCTCGCTCTTTTTGCCACGGACGTACTTGCATGCCTTCTTTAAGGTAGTGAACACCAGCTGCGACCACAGTTTGACCTTGCTCTAAACCAGCAAGCACTTCAATACCACGTCGATGTAATTGGCCAACTTCAACAGCTTGCTTTTTCACCTTGCCAGTCTGTGGATCGTATAGCCAGACATAGCTGTTATTAGTAGGCTGTGTTGGTTCAGAGAACACAGCTTCAACAGGGAGTAAAATATAGTGTGATTGCGAGTGAGTAACTTTACTTAGATCAATATCTACACTGCCGGTCATGCCTGCCAACAGGTTAAAATCTTTAGGCACTGGTAATGAAAATACCACCTTGTAAGTTAATGTGGCTGGATCTGCTTGGGTGTCGAATTCTTTAATCATTAAGGTATATGATTTATTTGGAAAACCGTCAAAAACCACGCTTGGCTGATAGTCAATGTCTTTATCAATACGGGCGATTAGTTTTTCGGGTACTTGAATGATCACATCCATTAAATCACGGGTTTCTAAGCGAAGAATGTTTTGTTTTGCTTGGATATTCTCAAAGTTTTTAACAAACACTTTGGAAACGGTGCCGCTAAAAGGGGCACGTAATTCGCTATTATCTAAGTTGGTTTTTGCAATTTTTAATGCCGACTCAGCTACCTGTTTATTGGCAAGTGCCTGATCAAGTTCGGATTGACTGGTAATTGATTTATTAAATAGTTTTTGTACGCGTTCAAGTTGCGAGTGCGCCAATTCAAAACGTGCTTTTCGCTCATCATATTGCAGTTGAAAATCTTCAGGGTCTAACTTGGCAAGGAGTTGATCTTTTTCAACATGTTGACCCGCCAATGCCGGGAACTCTAATAACTCACCGTTAACTCTAAACGCCAAATAAGAGCCTTGATTTGCCACTACTTCTGCCGGAAAACTGCGTATTGTCTGATCTGAGTTAGTATCAATTTCAAATAGTTTTACTGGACGAATAGCTTGTTCGACGTGAGTGTCGGTATTTGATTCTTTACAGGCGACTAAACTCAGTATTAATGTAGATATAATTAAAACTGGCGACAGTTTCATGGTCTTCTCCGTGGCTATGAAAACATAAATTAGGTGCAGCATACGCCGCGAACATATAAAATAAAAATTATTAAATTTTAAAAAGATCATAAATAAAATTTATGATTTTAAGTTGGACCATTATGAACTTAGTGCAGTTAAAAATGCTTGATGCCATTGTTCGCACTCAAAGCTTGTCGCAAGCTGCTTTAGCACTGTATAAATCGCAACCAGCTTTAACGTTAGCTATTAAGAAACTTGAAGCTGAGCTTGGTTTTGAATTGTTAGATCGTAGCCATTATCGATTGCAATTAACTGAAAAGGGTCGTATTTATCATCGCGAAGCAGCATTATTATTAGATGCTCAGGCACATTTAGCACAACTGGCCAGTGAGCTTGCACTTGGTAATGAAGCAAATTACAAAATTTGTTATGAGCAGTTATGTCACCAAGCACTGTATAACGATATTATTTGCAATGCTTTTGTTAAACATACCAGCACCGAGTTTAGTGTAACCAGCGGAAAACGCTTTGTTTCTCTTGAGCAAGTTAATAAAGGACAAGCAGACTTAGGGATTGGACCGTGGTTTGATTTGTTTCATGCTACAGGCGATTTAGAAAGTTTACCGATTGGCAAGCTCGATATTGGTATTGTTAGTGTGACAGGATTAGTGCCAGATAAAGTAACTTATCAACAATTACAGAACTTTCCTTGTTTAGCGATGTTTGAAAGTGATATGAGTTTTGACTCTGATCGTTTATCGTATTCAAAAGGCTCTACCATGATGAAAATTGATGATATATCAACTTTAAAATCGTTTTTATTATCGGGAGCTGGCTGGGCAATGATGAGTTTAGCGCATTGTCAAAATGAACTTGAAAGTGGTGTATTACAACAAATTAAAATACTAGACAGAGAAAATACGTTTAGCGCACAGATCAGAGTATTCCGACAAAATGCCACTCATCATGGACCCGTGGCAAGAGCCGTGTGGCAAGATTTTAAGCAGTTAAGTAAAACGTTTTTAGGGTCGTAAATGCAAGCCAGTAAAGAAGACAAAATTTATACTGTGATGGCGAATATACCGCCAGGAAAAGTAGCTAGTTATGGACAAGTAGCGGCAATGGCAGGATTGCTAAATAATGCTCGGCTAGTAGGGCGGTTATTAAAGTTAATGCCAAAAGATTCAAGCATACCTTGGCATAGAGTAATCAACAGCCAAGGTAAAATTTCTTTTCCTGAAGGGACAGCGCAGTACCAAAAGCAATATCAATTACTGCAAAGTGAAGGCGTAATTTTTAAAAATGGTCGTGTTAATATGCGTCAATTTCAGTGGGACTAATTAAAAAATTTAACCGACCGTAATAATATAGCGGCTGATTGCAATATAGTGACAAACACAGCCTGCAATCACAAATACATGCCAAAGTGCGTGGCTATATTGACGACTTTTAGCACTATAAAAGAGTGTGCCGAGACTATACAAAATCCCTCCACTGAGTAACCACCATAGTGCATTTACTGGCACATTTAAATAAAGCGGGTAGACAATTGCAACTGCAAACCAACCCATTAATAAATATGTTGATAAAGACACCTTTTTGTTTTGTTTTTTCACCATTAATTTATAGCACACTCCGCCAAGTGCTAAAGACCATATAAATACCAGCGTTAAAATCGACCAAATTCCGGTTAATGAGAGTACTAAAAAAGGGGTGTAAGTGCCTGCAATCAAAATATAAATAGCACAGTGGTCACATTTTTTATAAAAAGCCCGCGCACCTATGCTGCTACTGCTGTGATAAAGCGTAGATGATAAAAACAGCAACAATAAACTACCGCCATAAATAATTGCACTGACCGTTGCTTCAATCGTGTGTATCTTGCCGGTAAGCTCCCACAATACAAACAGTGAAAATACAACGCCTGCGCCGTGAGACAAGCTATTAAGTTGCTCTTCTTTTTTAGAATAAGCGGGTTCAACCGACATCACATACTCATCGTAAAACATTAATATGGGTTTGAGTGTACAAGTGTACGCTGAAACTTTCAATGCTTATTTATTGACTATATTTTAGTATTTTTAACCACTTTGAATGGTTTTAAAATTCACATCATCAAAAGGTTATGCACTTATGTGATTTAAAGTGCATAAAAAACAATTGGTTAAAATTTATTTCGTGGTTGGCACAACCTTTGATTAAGTAATAGCGACTAACTTAATAACACAATAGGGAATACCATCATGAAAAGCATTATTAAATTATCTGTTGCAGCACTTTTGGTTGTTGGTTCTACACAAGCAAGTGCAAATGACGGTCAATTAGATATCACTCAAACGCTATCAAACAGCATTGCACATTATATTGAAAGTACGAGTGATGAATTACAAAGCAAATTAAAACAGTCATTGTTTAGTGATTCGCAAAAAATGTTAACTGAACTGCTTTCACAGCATAGTGAGCAATCAGCTAAAGTTGCGGAAAATACATCACAACTCGTTGCAACTAGCAATGCAGTAAAAGTTGAGGATTAAGGCAATGAGCAGCGAATTAGGATTATTAGCTTTAATGTTAGCACCTGTAGTGAGCTTATTAAGTGTGTATGCCTCAGTTGAATTATTACGCAACGTAGGGCAGTGGTTAAACATAGGCTAAGGGGATAGCGATAAGTAATAATCAGTAACGTTGATCTTATTTGCTGCGGTGCACGTAACGTAATGCATAGTTAAACTGATGTAGTAAGCCTTATGAAACGTGCAATCTTTCCATTACCGGTATTTATTCTACCAAGCGGGTATACGCGGTTACGTATCTTCGAACCTCGCTATCTTGATATGGTTAAAGAATCACTTAAAAATGATCATGGTTTCGTACTTTGCCAGTACGATGTTGATAGTTATCTCAACGTTCCTAAGTATGGATGCTTAGTTGATATTATTGACTTTTCACAAGATCAACAAGGACAACTATTAATTGATGTGGTGGCCAAATCTGTGGTTGAGTTAACTGATATAACTCAAGATAAACAGCAACTGCGTTTCGGTCAGCTATCTGCACCTAAAACATCTCTTTGGTTTGAACAACCTCACAACTTAGAGCGCGATGATTCATATTTAGTATCGGCACTAGAGCAGTTGTTTGCTGCTAATCTAGAGTTAACCGATTTATACCGCCAGACACACTTTGATGATCTAAACTGGGTGCTTGCAAGATGGCTTGAATTATTACCTATTTCAATTGATAAAAAACAACAGCTTGCCTTTAAATCGGACTTTGCGAATATCCACTCTTTCCTTCATACTGTGATTAATAACGAATTTTCCTAATTAATATGATCTTATTTTAGTTGCTTTGCGTATTGCATATGCAAGAACACTAATAGGAATATTATGATGGTAAGTCAACAACTTTCAACACGTTGTGAACCTAACACAGGTAATTACACTGCCATGCCACAAACGCCAAGCAAAGAACTTGCAGATGCATTATCTGCGGTTGCAGCTAATCGTGATAAACAGGCTTTTGCTTATTTATTTGCGTACTTTTCACCGAAAATAAAACGCTTCGGTATTAAGCAATTTAATTCAGAAGCGCAAGCGATGGAATTAGTGCAAGACACCCTTACCTCAGTGTGGCGAAAAGCACATCTTTATAATAATGATAAAGGTGCAGCTACAACGTGGGTATATACCGTAATGCGTAACGCATCATTTGATATGCTCAGAAAAATGAAAAGTAACAAAGAAGACAATATTAGCGAAGATATTTGGCCGCTAGTTGAGCAACATGATAATGCCGACCATGAATTTAGTGATCATCTTGAAAACCAGCAAATCAAAAATTACCTCGATAAATTACCTCAAGCTCAACGCGATGTTGTTAAAGGCGTTTATTTTCAAGATATGTCACAAGAGCAACTTGCAGATCAATTGAATATTCCAATTGGTACTGTGAAGTCACGTTTACGTTTAGCGTTACAAAAATTACGCAATGAAATGGGAGACCGCAATGATTAAACATCACCCAAGTGATGCGCTATTAGCGCAGTATTGTAATGCGTCATTACCGGCGAGTATCAGTGTTGCTGTCGCTATTCATCTTGACATGTGTAGTTGCTGTAAAGATAAAGTGCAACGCATTGAAGCGAAAAATGCTGTAGATGTGTTTGCGCATCATAATGAACAACTGCAAACTACAGATTTAGCTATTGATGAACTATCATTACTTGATGCAATTACCGCTGACGATAGTGTTGATGATGTATATAAAGTGACGCCACAAACTATCCTTGTCAATCAGCAAAATTATCAATTGCCCCGTGCTCTTGCCCGTATTTCACATGGTAAGTTTATGCAAATGGGTAAGTTATCACGTTCTCGTATCGCTCTCGATGATGGCGCGCTACGTTCGAGTTTGCTACACATAGATGCCGGTGGGGAAATCCCTGAACATACACACACTGGTTTTGAACTGACTTTATTACTCGATGGTGAGTTTAGTGATGAAGACGACCATTATGTGCCTGGCGACTTTATGTGGCTCGATGGTCGTCATCAACACACTCCGATCACAGAAAAAGGCTGTTTATGTTACACAGTAGTCAGTAGTGCTCTACACTTTAATAAAGGACTGAGTAAGTTACTCAATCCAATTGGCAATTTGATTTACTAGGAGTGTATATGCAGCAATCGACTATTCAAATAGGCATAAGTGCATGCCTTGCAGGTGAGAAAGTTCGGTTTGATAGTGGCCATAAAAAATCAAATTTTTGCATGGATGAATTCGCAAAACACGTTGAATATAAACGCTTTTGTCCCGAAGTGGCGGTAGGTTTACCGATCCCAAGACCGACAATTAGACAAGTTAAAGTAGGCACAACTATTAAAGTGTGCCGTCCTGACGGCAGTGGTGATGTTGGCCCACAATTGACAGAATATGGTAAAAAAGTTGCCACAGAGCAGGCTGCACAATTAAGCGGCTTTGTTTTTTGTGCTAAAAGTCCAAGCTGCGGCATGGAACGGATCAAAATATACAATGAAGCAGGCACCGGTAATACATCTGAAGGCGTGGGCTTTTTTGCTGCGCAAATTATGGCTCACAACCCATTGTTACCGTGTGAAGAAAATGGTCGTTTAAATGATATGCACTTGCGTGAAAACTTTGTAATGCGAGTGTTTACTTATAAAAACTGGCAATTATTGCGTCAACAGCCAGCAACCCTGCATAGGTTAACGCAGTTTCATGCGCAATATAAGTATTTGTTAATGGCTCACAATTATCAGGCATATAAAGATCTTGGTAATTTACTGGGCACCTATGTTGGCGATGATTTTGAGCAGCTTGCTGACGATTATATTGCAGGTTTAATGGCAGCGCTGAAAAGACCTGCATCACGCAAAAATAACAGCAATACTTTAATGCACTTACAAGGCTACTTTAAAAAACATTTATCCAAAATTGAAAAAGAAGAGTTACGAGATGCAATTGATGAATATCGCTCAGGTTTAGTGCCGCTGTATGTACCGCTGACACTCTTAAAACATCATTTGAAAGTACATCCAAACGAATACTTAGCAAAGCAAGTTTACTTCAACCCTTATCCTCACGAACTAAAATTACGCTACGGAATTTAATGAACACTGTATTTTGGTTTAGGCGCGATTTGCGCCTTTTTAATAATCATGCCCTTTATCAAGCAATCGACAATGGTTGTAAAGACGCTATATTTTTTATCACTGAGCAACAATGGCAACGCCATGGTGTTGCTTCAATACAAATTGATTTGCTAAAACGAAGGTTAAACTTCTTAGGTCAGTTACTAGCTGATAATGGCATCACCTTGCATATCATTGAAGCGGGTAATTACGCAGGATGTGTGCAGCAGTTAAGCGAATTCTGCCAGCGACATTCAGTAACGCAGTTATTTGCCAATAAAGAATATGAAATTAATGAAGTTGAGCGCGATAACGCATTTTTACATCATACTGATGAACTTAAAGTATCAGTCACCTTGTTTGATGGTGACGTGGTTGCACCGCCTGGAACGGTACTGAATCAAAGTGGTGAGATGTTTAAGGTGTTCACCCCTTTTAAAAATGCCTGGCTAAAGCAATATCAAGATACTCATTTTTATTTTCAAGCCCCCCCGACAATGTTTAGCCCAATACCTTGGCAAGGTTCAGCGTTACTTACCGGTGATGATTCCTCACATAAGTGGCCAGTTGATGATGCGTCATTAAGTCAAATCTGTGCCCGCTTTATCAGCGATAAATTACTCAGTTATAAAGATCAGCGAGATATTCCAAGTATTAAAGGCACATCAGGCTTAAGTCCGTATTTAGCTTTAGGAATTGTCAGCGTTCAGCAATTAATTGCTCTTGTACAGCAACAATATGTCGATGTTTTAAGTAGCTCTAAAAGCAATTTATTTACTTGGGTCAACGAGTTAGTGTGGCGTGAGTTTTATCGTCATTTAATTGTGGCTTATCCAAAACTTAATAAATATAACAATTTTAATGAGAAATATGACCCAGTAAAGTGGCGAACTGATGAGGCTGATTTCACTGCTTGGTGTGAAGGTAAAACAGGCTACCCGCTTGTTGATGCCGCTATGAGGCAGCTTATTCAAACTGGCTGGATGCATAATCGCTTACGAATGGTAGTTGCCAGTTTTCTTACCAAACACTTGTTAATTGATTGGCGTAAAGGTGAACGTTTCTTTATGCAGCATTTGATCGATGGCGATTTAGCGTCTAACAACGGCGGTTGGCAATGGGCTGCAAGTACCGGGTGCGATGCCCAGCCATACTTTAGAATATTCAACCCGATTACTCAAAGTGAGCGATTTGATCCTGATGGTGATTTTATTCGTAAATATATACCGGAGTTGGAAAATGTGCCGAATAAGCAAATTCATTTTCCACATGAATATTTAGCGAAAAGCGGCAAAGCAAAAGCAGTTTATTGGCCAGCAATCGTTGATCATAAAACGGCTCGCTTACGAGCGCTTGATGCATTTAAGGTATGATATGAGCAACCACAGAACAGATAAATTTATCGCGATATACCAAAAGCTAAGTAAAGAAAATCTACATTTACTGAGTGATATTTATGCTGCAGACATTCACTTTTCTGATCCATTGCATGAAGTCGATGGTTTAGCTGACTTACATCAATATTTTGCTAAACTTTATAGTAATGTTATTGAATGCACGTTTGATATCAGTGATGCTGTTAGTGTAGGCGATAATGCTTTTGTTTACTGGACTATGTATTATCGCCATCCAAAGCTTAGTAATGGCCAGCAAATAGCCGTAGCAGGCCATAGCAAGTTAACATTTACTGGTGACAAAATCAGCCTTCATAAAGACTACTTTGATGCTGGTGCATTACTTTATCGACATATCCCTATTCTCGGTTCAATTATTAAATACATAGATAATAAGGCAGCGGAATAATGATCACGCTTATAACAGGTGCAACATCAGGTATTGGTGAACAACTTGCGAAACTGTATGCGCAAGCCGGGGATACAGTGATCGCTTGTGGGCGTAACCAAGAAAAACTAAACGAACTTGCGCAACTAACGAATATTGAAAGTTGTCAGTTTGACGCTACTGATTTACAAGAAATACGAAGTAGCACTGTTGCTTATACGCAATTTGATCGCGTTATTCTTAATGCTGGCAATTGTGAGTATATCGATGATGCGCATAATTTTGACAGTGCATTGTTTACCCGCGTTGTTACTACTAATTTGCTTTCGATGGGTTACTGTCTTGAGGCTTTACTACCGAGGATAAAGTCCGGTGGTCAGTTGGTGATTGTCAGTTCAAGCGTAACTTATTTACCGTTACCGCGCTCACAAGCATATGGCGCATCAAAAGCTGGGGTCAGTTACTTAGCAAAAAGTTTAGCCATTGATTTAGCTGATATTGACGTAACCTTAGTGCATCCAGGCTTTGTTAAAACACCGTTGACTCAAAAAAACGATTTTCCAATGCCAATGGCAGTTACTGCAGAAAAAGCGGCAAATTATATTATCAAAGGGGTCGCTAAGCGCCGCAAAGAGGTGCATTTTCCTTATCGTTTTACCCTTATTTTAAAATGTTTACGCATGTTGCCGCTGCCAATTTGGCTCATGCTTGCAAAAGGATTAAGTCGTTGAAAAAAATAGCAATTATAGGTTCTGGAATTGCAGGATTAAGCTGCGCGCATTTGTTGCACAAAAAGTATGATATTACGGTATTTGAAAAAAACAACTACATTGGTGGGCACACCGCAACGATAGATATACAGGTTGATGGTGTTAAGCGTGCTATTGATACTGGCTTTATTGTTTTTAATGATCGCACTTACCCTTATTTTGAAAAGCTGTTAAAGCGCATCGGCGTTGAACGACAACCGACAGAAATGAGTTTTAGTGTGCATAATCAGCAAACTGGTTTTGAATACAATGGCCACACTTTTGCCAGTTTGTTTGCTCAAAAGCGCAATATATTTCGTCCGCGTTTTTGGAAGTTACTTAGTGATATTGTGCGTTTTAACACCTTGTGTAAAAAACTATATCATGACAACGACTACCAAAGTGAGCAGATGCTAGGTCAGTTGCTCGACCAACACGGTTTTAATGATTTTTTTCGTTACCATTATATTTTGCCAATGGGCGCAGCTATCTGGTCAACAAGTATTAAAGAAATGAGTAATGTTGGCGTTGAGTTTTTTGTAAAATTCTTTTTCAATCATGGCTTATTAGATATTACTAATCGTCCGCAGTGGTATGTTATTCCCGGTGGCTCAAGGGAATATATCAATCCATTGATCAGTGGTTTTAAAGATAAAATAAAATTGAACACGGATATACAGTCTATTTTTCGCACCCCGGAGCAGGTGTTGATCCGATTGAAAAATGGTACTGTTGAGCAATTTGATAAAGTGATTTTTGCTTGTCATTCTGATCAAGCTCTCGCTTTACTTGAAAACCCAAGCACAGATGAAAAAGCAATTTTATCAGCCATTCCCTACACTGAAAATTCAGTGATTTTGCATACTGACACTGCTTTGCTGCCAAAACGTAAAGCCGCATGGGCAAGTTGGAATTATCTACTTACCGATAATCTTGATAAAGCTGCTGTTGTAACTTATCAAATGAATATTTTGCAAGGCATAACAAGCAAAACGCAATTTTGTGTCACGCTTAATCACCGCGAAGGAATTGATAAAACTAAAATACTCCGAGAATTTACGTATCATCATCCAGTATTCAATAAAACGTCTATTGCTGCTCAGCAACAGAAACAGCTTATTGATGGAGCCAACAACAGTTATTTTTGTGGCGCTTATTGGTATAACGGATTTCACGAAGACGGCGTGAAAAGCGCTGTAGATGTTGCTCGCAAACTTGGGGTTGAATTTGAATAGTGCACTTTTAATCGGTGATGTTCGTCATCACCGATTAGCAATTAAAGCGCATAGCTTTAATTATCAGTTGTACATGATGTGGGTTGATCTTAATGCTCCTCAGCAACTTGATGGTGTTCACCCTTGGCTTGGAACAACAGGCTTTAAAGCACTTAAATTTAAACAATCCGATTATCTTAATCGTGATTTAGATACTCAACAACCAATCAAACAACGAGCAATTAATAAAATTGTCGAGCTGGGGATTACTGCTCCGTTTAGTAATGTCTATATGCTCGGACAGCTGCGCTGTTTTGGGGTGTATTTTAGCCCAGTTAACTTTTTCTTCTATGAAACGGCTGATGGCGATTTTCCCTATATGGTTGCTGAAGTGAGTAATACCCCCTGGAACGAGCGACACTATTACTTGGTTGATTTACACAGGAAAGTGAACTTTAAAAAGGCTTTCTCCGTATCACCATTTATGAGTTTAGATATGGATTACCACTGGAAAGTGCGTTTAACAAAGCACAATACTATGATCCATATAGAAAATAAAAAAGATAATACGCTATTATTTACTGCCAGTTTGCGTTTACAACGCCAGTCACTCAGTCGTGCTGCGGTTACTGCGTTACTGAAACGTTTTCCTGCCATGACCATCACTGTGATGAAAGGAATTTACGTACAGGCGTTTAAACTATTTTGTAAGCGAGTGCCTTTTTTAGGTCACTCAGGCAAGAATTGATTAGCTAAAATAACGAAGGTCATGAGATGGAAAAAATATCCAGTTTAGCTGATAACGCATCAAGTAGCTTGTTAAGTAAGCTGTATAAAAAGTTAGTCATTGGTGCGTTTGATAGCATTGAAGTTGGCGCAATTACCCTAGTTGATGGTAACGACGTTCAACACTTTGGTGATCCTCAAAGTCACTTGCAGGCTAAAGTAGTTGTTAATAATCCGGCAATGTATAAAGCATTTGCGCTCTCTGGCAGTGTCGGAGCTGGCGAAGCTTATATTTTGGGCCAGTGGGAATGTACTAACTTAACTCAGTTGATTGAAATTTTTGCCATTAATCAGGCTCAACTGGACCAATTTGAACGTAAGTTTGCGTTTATTAGTAATCTTTACAATCGAATAAATCACCGTAAAAACAAAAATTCTGAGCAAGGTTCAAAGAAAAACATTGTTGCTCATTACGATTTAGGCAATGAGTTGTATTCATCATTTTTAAGCACTGAAATGCTTTACTCAAGCGCTGTCTACCCATCAAAAGATGCTTCTCTTGAGCAAGCACAAAGTCATAAGCTTGATTTAATCTGCCAACAAGTAGATTTACAACCCGGTGAAACGGTTATTGAAATTGGCACAGGGTGGGGAGCGTTTGCCATTCATGCTGCAACACATTATGACTGCCACGTTACTACTACAACTATTTCTGATGAGCAACATGCGTTTGTGGCAGAAAAAATTATCCAGTTGGGGCTTGAAGATAAGATAACCTTATTGAAACAAGATTATCGTTTACTCGAAGGCAGTTACGATAAGCTAGTGTCAATAGAAATGATAGAAGCGGTTGGTCATGAATACCTACCCAGCTTTTTCAAAAAATGTAATGACTTACTCAAAGACAGTGGTGCAATGCTGATCCAAGCAATTACAATTGCTGATCAACGCTATCAACATTACCTGAAAAATTCTGATTTTATTCAGCAGTATATCTTCCCTGGTGGTTGTTTACCGTGTATTGATGAAATGAATAAGCAAATAAAAAGTCAATCAGACATGGTGGTACACAGCATTAACGATATCGGCGTTCATTATGCAAGAACCTTAGCTGATTGGCGCACACGGTTTATCGCAAGCTGGCCAGAAATCGACAAAGTTAAGTTTGACCAGCGCTTTTATCGATTATGGTTATTTTACTTAGCTTACTGTGAAGGCGCATTTAGGGCGCGAGTAACCAGTACAGTGCATTTAGTTGCCCGTAAACCGCGTTTTAACCATTCAAGTGATGACATTGCGCTCAGTTATTAATTTTTTGCTGTTTCAAGGAGTGTGGTTTTTAGCATTATTCCTTGAGCAGCGCGCTATCATACCGATTTTATTAATCATCATAGTGATGTTATGTCTGTCGCAACAAAAGCAACAAGATATGCTGTTACTGTGCTATGGCTTAATGATCTCGTTAAGCTTTGAATATTTGATGGTTGAGGTTGGCTTTTTATCTTTTAGTATATCGCCCTTTCCATTGTGGTTTGTATTACTTTGGTGTGCTTTACTGTTAACCATCAATACATCAATGCAATTTTTGCATCGCACGCCTTGGTATTTAGCGCTGTTGCTCTGTGCAGTTTTTGCCCCCGCAAGTTATATTGCTGGTGCACGCTTTGGGGCGTTAGAGGTTCATCCTGTAGTTTGGCAATTTTGGCTTATATATGGTTTAGCTTGGTCGTTTATGTTCAATTTTATCAGGATTATAAATACATACAGCAAAAAGTACCTGTTAGTTTCTGAACATAAATGAACATACAGGTGTAACTATTTAACTTAGAAATTTGGAGTCCGGTAATGATAGCAAGATTAACTAAAGGGCTAATTATTTTAAGTGTATTGGTATGCAGCCGAAGCTTTGCTGCTGATTTTAAAGTGGTCGGTGAGGCTCGTTTTGAGTATCTATTTTGGGATGTTTATCAGGCGCAGTTAGCAACCCCATCGGGGAGCTATCAGTTTAGCAATCACCCCACTAAACTGACATTGACCTATTTACGCGATTTTGCTGCCAAGGACATAATCAAAGCGACGAACGAACAATGGCAGCATTTGGGCAAAAAAGAGATCATTAAAAAATACGATGCACAGTTAGCTGCGCTTTGGCCGGATATCAAAAAAGGTGAATCGCTATCGTTCATTACGGATGAAAATGGTATTGGCACATTTTATTTTAATGATAAAAAGCTAGGGGCTATAGAGCAAAGTGGTTTTGCGGATGACTTTTTAGCTATTTGGCTTGATGCTAATACCTCTGAGCCACAGATGCGAAAACAACTAATAGGGCAATAACATGAAGCGAATTACTATATTATTTTTACTTAGTTGCACATTTTTATTAAGTAGCTGTGCTGCGCCAGATGTTGAGTATTACCAAGGAAGTCAGCCAGAATTTAATTTTAAACAATTTTTTAATGGCAAATTGAAAGCCTATGGCGTTGTCCAAGACTTTAAAGGTGAAGTAACCCGTAAGATGGTCGTTGACATGAATGCGAGTTGGGATGGCAATAACGGCGTTATAGAGGAAGATTTCGTTTACGACGATGGTGAAACCCAACGCCGAGTGTGGAAAATAACACTCAATGCTGACAATACTTTAACTGGCACTGCAGGTGATGTGATAGGTATCGCGAAAGGAAAAAGTAATGGCAGTGTATTTCATTGGCAATATACCCTTAAATTACCCTATGGAGATGACACCATTGAAGTTAATTTAGATGATTGGATGTATCTGGTAACACAATCGCGCTTGATTAACCGTACAGCTATTGATAAGTTTGGCATTGAGGTTGGGGAAGTGACCTTAGTTATCGAAAAAGTTGAATGATAAACAAATTGTCATATTGATTTATTAAATACTGCTTAAATTCATTGTTGGTTAATCTTTAAATCAATATTTATTTCGGCAATTATTTAAAATTTACTCATTTTTTAAGAATTTACGCGAAAAAAGCATTTTGCTGTTGCCAATACTTAAAAAATGCATAAAGATAGGTTTTGCGAAGGCAAAATAATAACGAATAGGAATTTAACAAATGAATAAAGCTCAATTAGTTGAAAAAATCGCTACTGATGCAGAAATCTCTAAAGCAGCAGCTACACGTGCACTTGACGCATTCACTGGTGCTGTTACTTCTTCTTTAAAAGAAGGTAATTCAGTTGCACTAGTTGGTTTTGGTACTTTCTCTGTAAAAGAGCGTGCTGCACGTACTGGCCGTAACCCACAAACTGGTGCCGAAATCCAAATTTCAGCGGCAACTATCCCAAGCTTTAAAGCAGGTAAAGGTCTTAAAGATCAAGTTAATCCTTAATCAATTAGATTGGTTAAATAAAAAAGGGCTAATTAGCCCTTTTTTTGTATCTACTCATTAATCTAAGGTTTAAGCTTTTAGTGCTTTATCACCGCGGCCAATACCTACCGCACCAGAGCGTACAACTTCAATTATGTCTGTCTCATGACGTAAGGTATCTAAAAACGATTCAATTTTATCTGTGCTACTAACAAGCTGCAATGTGTAGCTGTTGCGACCCATGTCTAAAATAGCACCTTGGAATACATCGACCACTCGCGTTACTGCCGCTCTTTTAGCTTCATCTTGAGCGAATACTTTTACTAATAGCAGCTCACGTTCAATATGCGCCATTTCAGTTAGATCAATAATCTTTAATACATCTACTAATTTATTAACCTGTTTAGTGATTTGCTCAACCACACGGTCATCACCCATGGTAGTGATAGTAATACGTGATAAAGAATGATCGTCTGTTGTGCCAACGGTTAAACTATCGATGTTGTAAGCTCGTTGTGAGAATAGGCCAACAATACGCGACAATGAGCCTGGTTCATTCTCAAGTAAAATAGATAATATACGACGCATTATGCTTTCACTCCTTTACGTAACCACATTTCATCAACTGCTCCAAGCTTAATTTGCATTGGGTATACATGTTCATTTTCATCAACAAGAATATCTAAAAACACCAAACGGTCAGTGATCGACATGGCTTTATCGATTGCCGGCTGTAGTTCATCAAGAGTATTAACGCGAATACCGACATGGCCATAACTTTCAGCAAGTTTGACGAAATCAGGTAACGATTCCATATACGACGATGAGTGACGACCGCCATAGACCATATCTTGCCATTGACGCACCATACCCAGAGAGCGGTTATTCAGTGACACCACTTTTACAGCCAAGTTATATTGTAAACATGTCGAAAGTTCTTGAATGTTCATTTGAATCGAACCATCACCGGTGACACACACTGACTCTTTATCCGGGAACGCAAGTTTTACTCCCATTGCCGCTGGCAGACCAAAGCCCATAGTGCCAAGACCCCCTGAGTTGATCCATTGGCGCGGGTTTTTAAACGGGTAGTACTGCGCCGCAAACATCTGATGCTGACCTACATCAGAGCTTATATAGGCATCACCATTGGTAGCTTTATAAATTGCTTCAATGACGGCCTGAGGCTTTATATTATCGCCCGCGGTGCTGTAGCTTAAACATTTTTGTTCACGCCAGCTAATGATCTGACGCCACCAATCTTCTTGAGCACTACGATCAATTTTGATTGGACTTTTATCTATGGCTGTCTGTAATTGCTCAAGTACGGTTGATAAACAACCGACGACTGGAATGTGGGCTTTGATCGTTTTTGAAATAGAGGTCGGATCAACATCAACATGAACAATCGTCGCATTGGGACAAAATTTCTTCACGTTATTGGTTACCCTGTCATCAAATCGGGCGCCTAGAGCTAAGATCACATCGGCATTTGCCATCGCCTTATTTGCTTCAAGGCTCCCGTGCATACCTAGCATACCAACGAAATTAGGGTGAACCCCGGAAATACCGCCCAATCCCATTAAGGTATTAGTGATTGGTGCATTGAGTGATTCAACCAAATGAGTCAGTTGCTCTGAAGTGTTAGAAATAATAATCCCGCCACCAGAGTAAATGACCAGTTTTTTAGCTTCTAAAATAGCGGCAACGGCTTTGCGAATTTGCTTTGGGTGGCCTTTGGTATTTGGGCTATAGGTTCTTAGCTCTGTGGTTGCTGGAAACTCAAAATCAAATTTAAGTGCAGGGTTTAACATATCTTTTGGCAGTTCTACGACCACAGGACCTGGGCGTCCAGTACTTGCAATATAAAATGCTTTAGCCAAAATTTTAGGAATATCTTTTGCGCTACGACAGTTAAAACTGTGTTTTACGATTGGCCGAGAGCAACCAACAATATCGGTTTCTTGAAATGCATCATCACCAATTAAGTTAGTCGGCACTTGACCGGATAGCACTACCATAGGAATAGAATCCATATAGGCTGTAGCGATCCCCGTGATACAGTTTGTCGCACCTGGACCTGATGTTGCTAATACTACGCCCACTTCACCTGTGGCACGTGCATAACCATCAGCCATATGGGTTGCTGCTTGTTCATGACGAACTAAAATATGCTCAACATCATCTTGCTGAAATAATGCATCATAAAGATCTAATACTGAGCCACCGGGGTAGCCAAATATATATTTTACCTTCAATGCCTTTAATGCCTGAACAACTAGTTCGGAGCCATTATATTGTTGTGTACTCATCCTCATTCCTCTGTGTGCCTGTTACCGATTGATTATTATCATGAGTAATAATGTGCTATTGCACGCACTCCCCATTTATTCTGTGCAATTACCGTATAATTTAAATGCATAAAAAAACCCCCGCTTAGGGCGGGGGTTTTTAAAAAGCTATTTCACCTTCTAATACATCCCCGCTGGGCTTAAAACTAAGACCAGTACGAGTACAGTGACTAGGTGAAATTGATATTTCATAACGTTATTTTTCTTCTCGGTATTTGTTATATAAGTTCAAATGAGTTATTGCGCTGAGATAGCCGAATAACTCATTTAGTCTACAAATTTAATAGTCTTATTTTTAAAGGTTTTGCCAGCTAATGTCAACAGCCAAAACGGCAATGTTGCATTAAAATTCCAAATTAATTGTTTTTATATTTAAAAGTTGCTTTAAATTGCATTTTTAACCGTTAAAAGCAAAGAAATTATGCTTTTTTGAAGCGTGGCGATATTCACTGTATATCTATAAATGTAATGTAAGTATATAAATTATTCGCTATTATTATCGTTATGGAGTTGTTGATAGGTGATCCTGTGAAATACTCACAATTGTTATGTGGCCTGACTTTGGCATTGTTAAGTCAACAGAGTGTGGCAAAACCACAAAATAGTAGCCCAACTGATATTGGGGTCGTTAACAAAGAGCGAATTTTATATTGGTTAGATAAACGCGGGCAGCTTGACGATAAAATAGCGCATGACAAATTATTGTCTGATTATATTGGCCGTGGTGAATCGATGCATTCACGTCGGCAGCTTAACCCTCAAGTTTTAACCCAACAACGAAAAATGGCTCAGCGCTTAGCGAGTGTGTCTTCGCAGTTACCTAACTCGACGCACAATACCGTAAAAGTGTTGGCTATATTGGTTGATTTTCCTGACTTACCTCATGATGATAATGGCTTAGCCGCAGTTGATAGCGATATGTACTACTCAAGCTATAGTCAGCAGCATTACCAACAAATGTTGTTCGCTACTGATGGTTACTCAGGTCCACAGCAGCAACCGTTGCAAACAGCGTATCAATACTATCAGCAAGCCTCAGGGGAAAGCTTAGCATTTACGGGTCAAGTTTATGGCTGGGTAACAGCCGATAATGATGCGAAAAGTTATGGGGCTCGCCAAGGGGGTAATAATGATATTGATGCCCCTAGTTTAGTGCATGAAGCGGTAGAAAAAGCCGTAGCCAAATTTAATATTAATTTAGCCGATTATGATTTAACAGATTTGGATGATCGTGATGGTGATGGGATCACCAATGAACCTGATGGGATTATTGACCATGTTATGATTTTCCACTCGAGTATAGGTGAGGAAGCCGGTGGTGGCGTAATGGGTACTGATGCAATTTGGTCACATCGTTTTTATGTGTACGACCAAAACAATCAGCCAAGTGCGGTTGATGGCAGTAGTATTCGTTTATTTGGTTATACTATAAATCCTATCGATGCTGGTATTGGCGTGGTGGTACATGAGTTTGGTCACGACTTAGGTTTGCCTGATGAATATGATTTAACCGGCAGTGCGCTGGGGGAGCCAGTTGCGCTTTGGTCTGTGATGTCTGGTGGTAGTTGGGCAGGCTCACCTCGTGGCTCACAGCCGGTGATGTTCAGTCCTTATGCACTCGAGTACTTACAAAACCGTTATCAAGGAAACTGGCTTAATCAAACGACGATATCGTTAGACGAAATCGATACCAATCAACAGCAAATACTTCGCCATAGTAGTGGGGTATCAACTGAATTAAACCAGTTAAAAATCACCCTACCAACCAACTTACAACCGTTTTATCAAGCAGTAGAAGGGCACTTGCAATACTACTCTGGCAGTGGTGATAATGTTTCACAAAGTATGACATATACAGTTAATTTACCAGCAAGTACGCAGCCTACTTATCTTGATTTAAGTGCCTATTACAGCATTGAAACGGATTATGATTATGCTCAAGTATTAGTAAACGCACAGCCTATTGCTTCGCAATATACTCAAGCAGTCAATCCATTTTATGGAGACATTGGTCCATATATAACAGGGTCTTCAAGTTCAGTAAATGACGCTCAGCAGCCGAATAATTATTTACGGCATCGTTTTGACTTATCAGCTTATGCTGGTCAAACAATCACACTTAGTTTTAACTATAAAACGGACACTTATACTCATTATTTTGGTCTAGTGGTTGATGATATGACCATTAGCCAAGGTGATACTTTCGTTTGGCAAGATAATGCAGAGCAGTCAACACAAGCACAACTTGATGGCTTTAGCCGAGTGGGGGATCACATCTATGCAAAACCACACAATTACTATTTACAGTTACGTAGTTATTTAGGAATAGATAGTGGTTTACAAGTTGAGCAGTATTCACCGGGTTTATTACTTTGGTCTGCTAATGAACAGTATACAGATAATAATACTCCTGAGCATATTGGTGAAGGGTTTATATTGGTTGTTGATGCCGATCAAAATGCCATTGCAAAAGGTAATAGCAGCGCACCTGCCAGTACTACGATTCAGTTAAGAGATGCTGCTTTTAGTCTTTATGATCAGCGCCAAGGTTTAGGCGATACGCAGTTAACAGCAATCACTGAGTTTAATGATAATAATGATTACAGTTTTGCCACGCAACCGGCCTCTGGTGTAAAAGTTTCAACGTTTGGTTTTAATTTTTCTATTGTTGAGCAAGCGATTAATAATAGCTCAATTGAATTGAATTTAGGCTATACACCACAGTCTGGGATCAATGTAATTACTAATGATCTCGAAGCGAGTTTTGAAATTAAAGGAATGGCGTTGACCCCAACCGATAGTTTTAACTGGCAGTTTGGTGATGGACAAAGTAGTGATGAATTGAATCCAAATCATAAATTTGCCGATTACGGTAGTTACACTGTGGGTTTTACTCGTACTAATGAACAAGGGCAGCAGTTTCAAGAATCGATGACTTTTGTGCTTACTGCGCCGTTATCAATTTCTAGTGTGGATACCAGTATAGAGAAAGGCAATGTTACTGCAAAAGTCACTGTATCAGGTGGTCAAGCACCTTATGACTATGCATGGCAATTAGGTGATGGCTCAACTGCGAAAGGGCAGAGCATTAACTACCGCTATGAATACAGTGGCGATTATACCTTGAGCGTTATTGTAACTGATGCAAATGGCGCTATGCAGTCTTTTGCAACCCAAGTGTCGGCAGATGTATTACTTACAACACAGGCCAGTTACAGTGCAAAAGATTTGCTGGTTAATTTTAACAGTGATACCAAAGGCGGGTTTAATAATTACACTTACAGTTGGGATTTTGGAGATGACAGTGCTGTAAGCCAACGTGCTAATCCTACACATACTTATAGCCAAGCGGGAAGTTATACGGTGACACTGATCGTGACTGATACCTCTGCAAAAGGCATAAAAAACACCTTACCGTCTAGCAAGCTTATGGTAACAGTGCAAAAACAAGTTGCCAGTTCAGGCTCCAGTGGCGGAAGTATATTTTGGTTATTGTTACTGCTACCGCTCAGTTTTCGAACAAAGAGGCAAGCATAAACTAAGTGACAAAAAAGCCAGTAAATACTGGCTTTTATTATAATGCTAATAATCTAGGTTTGGTTTATAAACGGTCGATAACAGCTTGAGTGAAGTCAGTAGTACCGTGACTGCCACCTAAATCGCGAGTGGTACGATCACCCGATTTAATTACGTCAGCTACAGCACTGCGAATACGCTCTGCAGTTTCGCCCATTTCTAAATGCTCTAACATTTGAATAGATGCCAAAATAACAGAGGTTGGATTTGCTAAGTTTTTACCAGCAATATCAGGTGCGCTGCCATGAACTGCTTCAAAGATTGCTGCATCTTCACCGATGTTAGCGCCAGGTGCCATACCCAAACCGCCTACTAGACCAGCACATAGATCAGATAAAATATCACCAAACAGGTTTGTAGTAACGATAACGTCAAACTCTTCAGGGCTCATTACCAGTTTCATACAGGTTGCATCAACAATCATTTCAGTTGATTCAATTTCAGGATAACGCTCAGCAACTTCACGAGCTACTTTTAAGAATAAACCTGAAGTTGATTTTAAGATGTTAGCTTTGTGAACCGCTGTCACTTTTTTACGACCTTCACGCACGGCTAGTTCGTAGGCAAAAGTAACGATTTTTTCAGCACCTTCACGGGTGATCATAGACATTGCTTGTGCTTCGTTGCCATCTTCTGATGTCACTTGGCCTAAACCTGAATACATACCTTGCGTATTTTCACGTACCGTGATGATATCAATGTCTTCATAACGTGCTTTGGTGCCAACAAATGACTTTACTGGGCGTACATTGGCGTATAAACCAAACTGCTTTCGTAATGTTACATTGATTGAAGTAAAACCTTCACCAACTGGCGTAGTTAGTGGGCCTTTAAGAGTAATTTTATTACGCGCAATAGTATCAATGGTATCTTGTGGTAATAATTCACCGGTCTTTTCTAGGGCTGCAAGACCTGCATCAACGAATTCATAATCAAAATCGCACCCTGCGGCTGTTAAGATCTCAAGGGCTGAATCAATAATACTCGGACCGATGCCGTCGCCTTTGATCACTGTGATGGTTTGTTTGGCCATGAACTTTTCCTATTACGAGTTAGAAATGCACGTAAATGTGACGCATTATTATACCAATCGACTTAAATATTTAACCATTCTAGCGTGCTAAATAAAGCGCTAACTGCGTTATGAATTTCTCAAGTAGAACAACTACATGTCGAAATTTATGCCTTGTTATCACTCTATTTATCTGTCGCTATAAATGGCTAGTAACTTAACACGATTGGTATTAAGCGATTACTTGTTAGATTATTTACGTGAATGAGTTTGAAAATACAAGCGGCTTTTATAGCAATTTATTCAACTTTTTGCCAGTAAAACCCACGAAAACGCACTAAATTAGTCACTATGTCTAATAAATATTCATACGCTATTGCTTAAACCTAGGCTTGGTAGCTGTGCATAAAAATCCTCGCTGGACTGCCAATCTAAGCGTTTTAACACTTGCTCAAAAGTGTGTGTTTGCCAACTACTTTGTATTACGTTGGGTTGATACACCTTAATAACGACGAGTTTTATTGCAACCCATAATTGTGCCTCTGCAGATAAGTGTTGTTTTTTTTGCTGCTCTGCATCTAAGAGCGCTTGTGTCCATGGATTGTCACCAAGCAATTCAAGTAAATAAGCCGATAAATGCCCACTATCATGAATCGTGACACCAAATAGCCACGCAAACGGCATACTTACATCACTTTTAGGTGAGTGTTCATACACTGTCTTACGGCTAATTGTGGTGCTACAGTATTCAATCAAATAATTAACGTAACCATAAATAGGCAAAGCGAGGTGCTCGAACTGGTTGTGTTGATCACGACTTACCAGCTGGTTTAATAAACTTATTATTGCCTGTAAGCGTAATTGTATATGTTGCATTAATGGATGTGCTTGGTAGTTTACTAATTGCTCAAAGAGCACCCGTTGAATGATCGCTGGTGCATTGTATAAGCCGACCATTGATAAACAATGGCGTAAATCTTTGCCTGCTAGGTGCTCTTTATTATAAGGCTTCACTGCTTCACGAAGTAACTCAATTGTCGCTGGATGATTGTTGAGTAATTTAGCAAGGGCACTGTATGAGTATTCTTGTTGTATTTTAACTTGGCTTATCAGCATCAGTAATTGTTGTTTTTCAAAGTTTACAATTTCAACAGGGGGGGCTATGTGCTCATTGAACCATACGCTAAACAATAATCGCTTGTCTTTACTTGGGCGTTGTTTTGAATGTGATTCTAGCTTTGCCTTAACGCTATACCATTTGGTTTTTTGCTGCTCATGCAATGCAATTAATAAATCCCGTTGCTGGTGGTTTTTACCAATATAAGTGAGCTGCTGATCGCTATAATTAACTAAAGAGCCTGGCAGGTAAGGGCCAAAATGACCGATTAATGCTTTTAATGCTTGTTGGGCAAACAGGTTAGGAGTACGGATATAAATATCAGCCACTGCCTTATAGATATCAATATGATCATTTTGGGTACGATAGGTAATGTTCATCGCAATAATATTTGCTAACGCAACTAACGTCGTTGGTCCATCATAGATCATGATTTTTGGCGTGCTTAGCAAGGCCTGCTTATACTTATTTAAGCGCGCTAAAATACACGCAATATGGTCAGTGGGAACGTTAGCTGATTGCAGTAATTTTACTGCTAGCTGATGACGCGACTGCCATTGCTTTTTTTCTTGTTGGGTAAGAGGTTGGCGCAGGGCCAGCTTATTAGTTTGTGTTTGCACACATAAATAGTTAGTTAAACACACACAAATAAGCAATTGGCTGATTTTACTGTCGTAACTTAAACTGCGACAAAATGCGGCGACAATGACACATTGATTGACCACTAAGTTGGTTGTATAACCTTGTGTTTCTGCATATAGAGTAAGCTGGGCTTGTAGTGCATTTGGATGTGAATCATAGAGTTTATAATATTGCTCAGCTAGTTGTGTCAACAGCGGATAAATTTGTGGCCACTGACTTTTATTATTATAACGCCTTAATATTTGGTGAGTTTTTTCAAATAGGCTGGCAAGATCTTGTGCGCAGAGTGCATCCATAAGTAATTAATTACCCGCGTTGCTCAAATGCATCAAATGCACTTGGGCCCCACAAAATCAATTCGCCATTTTTAAACAGTAAACCAGTACACTCATCCATAGTCGTGATCCCATCTGATTTGATATGTTGAGTACGGTAAAAAATAATTTGCCATACTTCCTCTTTATCACGTTTCGCGAATGTTAGATCAGGACTGCCTAAATACTCTAAAACTGTGTTTAAGTTAGTCGGTGTTTCGACACTTAATTTAGCGATATAACGTTTATTGAACGCTTCTCGGTCTTGCCAGATCATCGCCTGTGGATCATCTTTATAAAAAGTAATGACCAAAGTAGCGATCAAGGCGTATACACCCAAACCTAATATGAGATAGCGAAAAACCTTCTTAAACATTGTGCACTCTTACGCTGAGACTTAAATTTAGTATACGCATAGTTCAAATCCAGTGCTACGTGAATGCGATTAATTGAGCCTTAACTGCTTTAAACTAAAGCCTAAGTTAATATCTGTACGTAAACCAACCAAATGTTTAGAGGTAATATAGTCAGCCATTCCTGTCGCTAACTTTTTACGAACTGCTGTAGAGAGCGTTTCATCCTCTACCGCCAATGTTATATCTGCGTGCTTACTAATAATCTCTTGTGCTGTTTTAGTACCAATTCCCTTAATACCCGGAATATCATTGGTTTTATCACCAGCCATTGCCCAAAAATCAATTAATCGAGCTTGCTCAACACCAAAACGTTGTACGATAGAGTGATGATCTAAATATTCTTTTTTAAAATAATCATACACATTAATATAATTATTTAAGCTAGGTAAAAACCCTTTATCAGTGGAGATAATTGTACTATGCAACTGATTTTGCGCCACTTTATCGGCTAATGTCGCGATAATATCATCAGCTTCATCATTTACTGGGGCAAACACCACAATACCCGTTTGCTCAATCGCCTGTTTAAATTTATCTAATGAATTTTTCAGAGTTTCAGGCATGGGGGCACGGCTGCTTTTATATTGAGCGTAATAATGATACCGCCAGCTTTTATCACCATCAAATACAGCAATAGCATGCGTTGCTTGGGTGATCTTTATAAGTTTTTCACAAGCGTGAGCTACCCGCGCGCAGCAGGTATTTATCATTTGCTCATCACTGCCTTTGTTTTGATTACTATCAACTGCATAAATGCGCCTAATTAAATTAAGCGCATCGATTAAAAGTAACTGACCTGACACGAATACATTAACCCTTATGCTTTGACTTCATAACATGGAACATATTGACTGCCTGGGAGCTTCATCCTTCCTTGCTCAACAAATGCTTGCAGCAGTTTGTCCATGGCTTTCATTAAAGTCGGCTCACCGCTAATGATAAACCGGCCATGTTGTTTAATGGCTTGTATGCCTTCGTCTTTAACATTCCCAGCAACAATACCTGAAAATGCACGGCGCAAATTAGCGGCTAGTAATTGTTTTTCTTGGTCTAAATGTAAATCAAGCCCAGCCATATTGGCATGAGTTGGCGCGAAAGGTTGCTGAAATTCATTTTCAATTTTTAACGTCCAGTTAAAGTAATATGCATCGCCCTGACTCTTGCGGTAATCACGCACATTTGCCATTGCAGATTTGAGTTTGATCCCAACTAATTCTGGGTTATCAATAATAACTTCAAATTTATCAAGCGCCTCCTTACCTAACGTCATTTCAATGAACTGGCATAATTCGCTAAAGTAATTTTCACTTTCTTTCGGCCCAGTTAAAATAACCGGTAACGACTGTTTGGCATTATCAGGGTGAAGTAAAATGCCTAGTAAATACAATAACTCTTCAGCAGTGCCAGCGCCGCCAGGGAAAATAATTATAGCGTGGGCGGTGCGTACAAAGGCTTCAAGGCGCTTTTCAATATCTGGTAAAATAACCAGTTCATTGACGATCGGATTTGGTGGCTCTGCGGCAATAATACTTGGCTCTGTTAAGCCCAAATAACGGTTATTGGTGTTGCGTTGTTTTGCATGTCCAATGGTTGCACCTTTCATTGGACCTTTCATTGCACCGGGGCCACAGCCAGTACAAATATTTAAGCCACGTAAACCAAGCTCATAACCTACTTGTTTAGTGTATTTATATTCGTTTTCATTAATGGAATGACCACCCCAGCAGACAATCATACTTGGATCGCTATTAACGCGAAGCGCTGCGGCATTTCGCAACATATCAAAAACCATATGAGTAATGGCTTTTTGTTCGGTTAAATCTTTTTCGTATTTTTGACAAATAAATAAAATATCACGAATAACAGAGAAAATATGTTCGTGGATCCCAGTGATTATTTCACCATCAACAAAAGCCGTAGTCGGAGGATTGAGTAGTTCAATTTTTATGCCTCGCTCACGGCTTAATAAGCGAATATCAAAATCTTGATATTTATTGTAAATCTCTGAGCTGGAGTCAGTATGACTGCCAACATTGAGAACAGCTAGCGCACAGTTTCTAAATAATTTATAACGCTCACTGGTAGACGATTGCTCTAATAAATCAACTTCGAGCTGCGACAGTAAATCTAACACACCTGTCGGGTTTAACTGTATTAACATAGGCGTTCTCCTTGCTATAAAAAGCACTAGGTCGGTCGCTGTTATTTATTGATACACAAGCGATCACGACCGGTATTTTTTGCTTTGTAGAGAGCATCATCGGCGCGGTCAAAAGCGCCCAATGGGGTATCACCTTTTTTAAACTGCGTGGCACCGACGGAAACTGTTATCTCTACTTGTTTATCTCTGAACTTAAACGGAATCCCTTTCACCGCTTTTCTTAGTTTTTCAAGAGGTTTTTTGGCATGCTCTAAGGGCATACCTGGCATTAATAAAACAAATTCTTCACCGCCATAGCGGGCTATGAAATCAGATTTACGAATTGACATTTGCAGCGCTTTGGCAATCACTTGTAACGTTTTATCCCCCGCGCTGTGACCATATTTATCGTTGATAGACTTAAAGTGATCAACATCAATCACCACTAAGGTGACATCGGATTCTTGTACTGCAAACAAATGAAATTCGTGATGAAAGCGTTCGTCAAATGCGGCTCGGTTTGGCAGTTTGGTAAGGCCATCAAGCAAACTTTTAAAACGTTGCTCATGCAGGCGTTTTTTATATTTAGATAATTTAGTTTCAAGGCTGCCAATGCGTTGATTGATCTCTTGAAAACTGTTTAGCAACATATCGCGATCTTGCTGCTCGAGGCGCTCTTTTTCAATTAAGTCTTCACTTAACGATTTTAATTCGTTATCAACTAAGGCTTTTAATGATGAAATTGAAGTAGCATTTTGGGTTTGTGCTGTCAGATTGTTAATTTTATCTTCAATGCGCTTATTTAATGCAGTAAATTCAGCCCCCATTGCTTCTGAATGTTTACTTGTAGAAACAATTGAGTGGTGTAATTCTTCAAGCGTTTGGTTCAATGACACTAAAAAGCTTTGTGCAGATTGACGCTCTTTACTGATATTGTTGGCAATGATGCGAATAATATCGATTGCAGAGGTCAATAAATCATCCACTGAATCGGTTTCAGAGATATTATTTTTGATGGTTTTTACTTGATCTGCAGCTTCATCTTCAAATACTAAATCATTAGCTAAATTGAGTAACTCTTTTGCTAAATTAGGTTGCACAGCAGTTTGCTGGCATTCAGGAATAGTCAGTTTTACTTGTAAGGCTTGATGATAAATCGTCACTAAACGATTAAGGAGTGGAATGAAATCCCGCGTCGATTGCACATTATTCAGTTCATGATCCAGTAAATGACGCAATGTTCTGCGTGCATCATCTGGTAACCCTTTGGTTTTCTGCAGTAACTTGCCAGCATCGAGCACACTGTTATGAAGTTCACGCTGATGTGTGGCCTGTTGTGCTTCTTGATTTTTTAGCAGTGTAAGAATTTCATCGATCTGTGGCGCGAATAATTCAAAATCGACCCCTTTAGCCAGCGCACTACGAAACTTAGCTAAGCGATTATCAAGTTCAATGTCCATACCTTTACAGCTTAACGATAACTTAGCTGCAAAGTGTGTCAATGTGTCTACTTGATGCTTACGTGCATGTTCAACTACCATACGAGTATCAATGGCTTGTTTAAGTTTTTTATTTAAAACTTCGAGCTGTTGTGACACTAATAGTTACCGCCATTGATTAAATCTTACATGGTTGTAAGTTTACAACAAAAATTGCACAAATGTAGTCAGTAAGTCAAAAACTTAGCATTTGTTGATGATTTTTATTCATCGAACCTATCTGCACGTGTATTTATCGCTTTTAATTCACATTTTCTATCATCATTGTTAGGCTCACGCATAATAAAATCACTTGATATATGAATTAAGAGCCTCTATGAAAAAGTTTTTAGCATTATCGGTATTAGCCGCTTTATCTCACTCGGCATGGGCCGATGTTAATTATTCACTTGCTGTTACTCAACCTGAACATCATTTAGGCAACGTTAGCGTAGAATTTCCACAAACGGCACAAGCACATTTAGATGTAAAGTTGCCAGCTTGGCGAACAGGTCGTTACGAAATTTTGAACCTTGCAAACGGTGTGCGTTTTTTTGAAGCAACAGGCGATAATGGTAAAGCATTAAAATGGGAAAAAATTGATGCCAGTACATGGCGGGTACATTTAGATAAACCAACAGAAGTTAAAATTGATTATCAAGTGTATGCTAATGAGTTAGGTAAACGTGCGCGCCATATTGATGATAGCCACGCATTTATAGATGCATCAGGCTTTTTTATGTTTAGTGAATCATTTCGTCAAGAGCCAGTGACGGTTAAGCTAGATGTACCGAAAGCATGGCGCTCAGTATCGGGTATGGATAATGCAGGCTCAAAACATAGCTTTAAAGCCGCAGATTACGATGTATTAGTTGATTCGCCGATTGAAACGGGTATTAATGAACTCCATAAATTTGCCGTAGATGGCCGCGATTATGAATTAGTGATCTGGGGCAAGGGCAACTATGATGTTGAGCAAATGCTTGAAGATCTTAAGAAGCTGGTAGCAACAGGCAATATTATTTGGGATGCTTACCCGTACCAACGTTATGTATTTATGGTACATGCAACCTCAGGGGCAGGTGGTGCCACCGAGCATTTAAACTCAACGATTATTCAGCGTCCGCGTGACCGTTTTGGCTCGCGTGAAGACTATCTTGCATTTATTAGCACCGCAGCACATGAATTTATCCATACTTGGAACGTAAAAGCATATAGACCTGAAGGTTTAGTTCCTTACGATTACACGCATATTAATTACGATAAACTATTATGGATAGCGGAAGGTTCAACCAGTTATTTTGAAGATCATTTAATGGTGCGCTCAGGGATTGCCACGACGGATGAATTTTTAAACGTGTTAACGAAAACCGTCAACCGTCATTTATCATCGCCTGGGCGTGAGGTACAAAGCGCCACCGAAACCAGTTTTGATAAATGGATAAATCAAGGTGGTGACCATGCTCGTAACTACAGTACTAATATTTACTCAGAAGGTTCATTGATTTCGATGGCCCTTGATATTGATTTACTTGAGAACAGCCAAGGTAAGCAAAGCTACCGTGATATTCATCGTGCACTTTACAATCAATATAAAATGCCGCATGGCTTTACTGCAACTGACGTGAAAACTATTTTAAAACAGTTAACGGGCCGCGATTACAGCCAGTGGTGGGCAAATAATGTTGATGCACCAGCAGATATTGATTTTGACGCACTGTTTAAAAAAGTAGGCTTAATGTTAGAGCGTCCAAAAGATGCAAAAGCCGTTGCCAGTGTTGATGCGATGGCAAAAAATACCGGTGAGTTATTAACTTTAACTCATGTGCGTCGCGATGGCGCTGCATGGCAAGCGGGTTTGACCAGCGATGACAAAATTGTGGCAATTAACAAAAAGCATGTTGGTAAAGATTTAAAATCAAGCTTAGAAACATTTAAAGCAGGGGATAAAGTAACCATTGATTTTATCCGCCGTGATGCACTGCAAAGCACCACAATAACGCTAGCACAAAGCTTTGATAAAGATAAAAAGCTAGTTGCTGACAAACAGGCAACTGCACAGCAAATGGCATTATTTAAAGCATGGATGGGTGTAGAGCACCCAAACCTCGTTAAAAAATAAATACTATTTAATGATGCTAGGTTATGAGTAAAAAGGAGCTGCGGCTCCTTTTTTGCATTTAGGAGTAGTGGGTAAAGCACGCTTAGTTTGGGCAATAAATGCCGCCGTTGCAAAGTGATTGTTTACCGCACTACGGAGTTGCTGACCTTTACGCGCTAAAAACGATTTCTTTTCGCGCGCATTACTACGCGATTTGATATCACTTACCTGCTCACAATCTTGGGAGAATGGATACGGTAGTAATGAATAGCCAGCGACTTGAGTTTCCCAAATATGTTGTAGATCACAATCAACAGGGCGAGCAAACGTTTTAGTGGCAGCTAATAATTGTTTTGCACCTTGATAACTGATTGCAGTAGCACAACATCCTGTCATCAACTTTTTATGGATCACTAATCGTTGCTCAAACTGCAACGGTATCTGATAGGCGATTTTGCGAGTACGGTTTTGATAAGCTGAGAGTTTTATAAGTTGCCAAGCAAGCGGTAATTGCTCAATATTTTTAATTGCACTACCGATACTTGAATCTAAGATAAAGTCATCTTCGAGCACAATTGCGTAATCAAGTTTTCTATCGACAATGGTTTGCCACGCTTTGCGATGGCTCAAATAACAGCCAATCTGCCCAGCACTGAGCGGGTAGTGATATTCTTGTGTATTGAGGCTAGGACTGTAATTAATTTCTTTTTGTGCTTGCGTGAGCATGGCGCCATCAATTGCATCTATACGCTCAAAACTTAGCCCATGTGCGGTTAATTGTCGCTGGCTGTTTGCCAATCGCTCGGTTGAGCGAGCGAGGTTGATCAAAAAAATAGCAGTCATAGTTAGGCCGTGCATTACTAATAGTATTTAAATCCTAACGATTGAAAATGACTAAATGATTGCATTGTTGTGTTGTTTTTATTGCTAACAGAGCTCGATGAAATATTTGTTTTCAGTATTTTGTTACACAATAGTGTGGCTATTTTGTCGCAGAAATATTGACCTTGCTAAGGCTGCACGCGTAACCTGTTATAGAAACAATAAAAAGGATTAAAAAATGCGTTTAAAACCACTCATAGCATCACTTGCTATTGTAGTATCGGGCTCAACATTTGCTGATGAAGGCATGTGGCAACCACACCAACTTCCTGATCTAGAATCAATTCTGAAAGCCAAAGGATTAGAAATTGATGCAAAATCGATTTCTAAATTAACCGAGTTCCCAATGAATGCAGTGATAAGCCTTGGTGGCTGTACCGCATCATTTGTATCGCCAAAAGGGCTGGTGGTTACCAATCATCACTGTGCTTATGGTTCGATTCAATATAACTCAACACCAGAGAACAATATTTTAGAAAATGGTTTTTTAGCAACAACACCGGCTGAAGACTTACCAGCGGCACCCGGCTCTAGAGTGTATGTAACTGAAACAGTTACCGACGTGACCAAAAAAGTAATAAAAGGCACTGAAAAACTCAGCGCCAAAGCGCGCTACGACGCGCTAGAGAAAAACGAAAAAGCATTAGTGTCAGCATGTGAAGCTGACGATAATTATCGCTGTAATGTGTATTCATTCCACGGTGGTCTAGAGTTTTACTTAATCAAATCACTAGAAATTAAAGATGTACGCTTAGCATACGCGCCTGCCATGGGCGTAGGTAAGTACGGTGGCGATATCGATAACTGGATGTGGCCGCGCCATACCGGCGACTTTTCATTTTATCGTGCATATGTAGGTAAAGACGGCAAACCAGCTGAATTTAGCGAAGACAATGTACCTTATGTGCCTGACTCATATTTAAGCGTCAGTGCTAAAGGCGTCCAAGATGGCGACTTTGTTATGGTAGCAGGCTATCCTGGGCGCACTAACCGTTACCGCATTGCTGCTGAAGTTGATTATGTATTTAATACCAGCTATCCCAAATCACGCGAGCATAATTCAAAATATGTGTCTTTAATTGAAGAGAATTCAGAAGATGGCAGCAAAGCGCGTATTGCTTATGAAAGCACTATTGCGGGTTACAATAACTATATTAAAAACTACGGGTCAATGATAGAAAGCTTTAATAAAGGCACTATGTATGAACGTAAAAAGCAATTTGAACAAGATCTCACTGCGTGGATAAACAGCGACCGTAAGCGTAAAAAACAATACGGTAAAGTGTTAAATGAACTGTCGGCGCTAGTCGCTCAATCGCAACAGCACAATGATCGTGATCGTATGCTTGGCTATGTACACCGCTCACAAATGATCAGTACCGCACGTAGCTTATACCGCTTAGCGTATGAGCAACAAAAACCTGATAGCGAACGTGAATCTGGCTATCAAGAACGCGATTTACCACGCTTTGAAGCCGGTTTAAAGCGCATGAGTCGCCGTTTTGATGCAAACGTTGATAAAGCCATTTTATTACATTTTTTAGAGCTTTATGCTGCGTTACCTAAAGAAGAGCGTTTTGCAGAAGTAGATAAAGTTTTTGAATTAGAAAATGGCTTCGATAAAACCAAGCACAGTGCACTATTAGCAAAAATGTATGCTAATTCAACGCTAGATAATGAAGACGTTCGTATCGCGTTATCTACGCAATCATTTGCTGAACTTGAACAAAGCCAAGATGCATTTATGCAATACGCGAAGGCCATCTTTGCCGTAATGAAAGCTGAAGAAGACAAAGACAAAGCACTTGCCGGTAAACTACAAGCGGCGCGTCCACAGTTAATGAGTGCTATCATAGCGTTTAATGAAGCACAAAATAAACCTGTGTATGCAGATGCGAATAGCACATTACGTGTAACGTATGGCACTGTTGGAGGCTATTCACCGCAAGACGGTTTGATAGCAACACCGTTTACATCACTTGAAGGGCTACTTGCAAAAAACACCGATGTTGATCCATTTAACGCGCCTGAAAAACT
Organism: Pseudoalteromonas sp. SR45-6; assembly: GCF_014163545.1. Classification (NCBI taxonomy): domain Bacteria; kingdom Pseudomonadati; phylum Pseudomonadota; class Gammaproteobacteria; order Alteromonadales; family Pseudoalteromonadaceae; genus Pseudoalteromonas; species Pseudoalteromonas sp. SR45-6. The sequence goes on along the minus strand of NZ_JACJDM010000023.1, from coordinate 3,347 downwards.
GCAACAGCAAATCAAGGCTAAAATATTTGGTGATTACACCGGTGGCATGAATACCGTACCAGTTAACTTTTTATCAAACGTAGACACGACTGGAGGTAACTCAGGTTCACCAACACTTAACGGTAAAGCCGAACTGGTAGGCTTACTGTTTGATGGTGTGTACGAAAGTATTATTGGCGATTGGGATTATAACCCAGCACTTAATCGTTCAATCCACGTTGATTCACGTTACATGCTGTGGGTGATGGATAAAGTAGATAACGCACAAAACCTATTAGACGAAATGAAAATCGTAAAATAAGTAATCAGTAAAATAGTAGGGCGCTTACCATAACGGTAAGCGCCTTTTTTAATAAGTATAATTTGTAATGACTTATGTCTACTTTTTGCTATGAGCGGAAGTTGATTTGCCGAAGCCGAACTGGCAATAAAGCACAAACAAAGCAAGTACTTACTTTATAAATGAGCTCAGAACACCGTATAGGGTAGCAATATCAATTGGTTTTGCTATATGTGCATCAAATCCTTGGCTTAAATAATCAGCAACGTCATCAATCATTACATTTGCGGTTAGTGCAATTATCGGTATATGCTTATTGAAATTAATGATATTTTTCATTGCTTCAACACCATTCATTTCAGGCATTTGTATATCCATAAGTATCAAATCAAAGTCCTTTTCTTTAGCTGCTTCTACTGCCTGTTTACCGTTAACTACAATAGTTAATGATGCATTAGTGCCTTCGAGCATTGACTGAATGACAATTTGATTGATTTCGTTATCCTCAGCAATCAGTATTTTCTTTCCCCTCAACGGCGGCGGAGTCATAGATTTTTGTACGAAAGAGCTGACACTCTTATTGGTTATAGTTAATGGTAATATGACTCTTATAGTGGTGCCTCTACCCACATTGCTTTTTACATCGATAGTGCCTCTCATCATAAGAATAAGACTGAGGGTAATCGACATACCCAGCCCAGTTCCACCAAATTTACGTGTTGTTGAGTTGTCTGCCTGTGAAAAACGATCAAATATACGAGCTTGAGCTTCCTCACTCATTCCAACTCCTGTATCAGCCACTTCAAGACTAATAGCCTGCTTTTCTTGGTAAAGAGTTTCGCTCAAGTGAATGTTTACGCTACCCTTTTCAGTAAACTTAACAGCATTCGACACAAGATTGAGTAATATTTGCTTAACACGGACAATGTCTCCTAACCAGTGATCATTAAAATTTTCATCAATATTACTGACAAGTTTAATACCCTTATTACTGACTATGCTGTCCACTTCAAATTTCACAGATTTAATTATATCGCTAATCGAGAAAGGCTCTTGCTCTAGGCTTAGTTTATTGCTCTCTATCTTTGAGTAATCCAAAATATCGTTGATAATGGTTAACAGCGATTTAGAAGACGATACTGCATTTTTAAGCATTACTTTGGACTTGGCATCGAGATACTCAGTATTGACCATCTGCAGTCCGCCTAAAATTGCATTCATAGGCGTACGTATCTCATGGCTCATATTTGACAAAAATTCACTTTTCGTTTGGGTTGCCTGCTCAGCTTTTTGCTTAGCTACTTCTAGCTCATTTATCGCATTTATTTTATCTGTAATGTCGTAATTTACACCGATGACTTTTAGAGCGTTGCCATCATTATCTCTAATAACTTCTGCGCTAGCTTTGATTGTTCTTACCTGCCCGTTTGGATGTACTACTCTAAACTCTGGATTAAAAGCACCTAAACCTGATACGGCATCCTCTAATTGTTTGTTAGACTCTTCCATATCATCAGGGTGAAGACTATGAGTCCAAGCTTCATAAGCACCAGAAAAACAATTCTCTGTAATGCCATACAGCTTGTACATCCATTCATCCCAGATTAATTCTCCCGAAATGACATCCCACTCCCACACACCAATTTGAGCTGATTCATTTGCCAATTTCATTCTCAGAGAACTGGTTTCAGCTTGGTTTTTTGCTATTTGTAATTCGGTTTCTATCTGTTTCTGATGGGAAGTATCTTGGATGACAGAGCAAATCAGCTCATCGCCATTTGCACTCTTAATTATAACGCCCGACAATTGTACGGGGTATTCATAACCCTTTTTATGAATATATTCTTTATAGTAAGGTCCGTAACGGCCTGTTTCTGAGAGGGATTTTAGTTGTTCTTTTTCTTGTTCTTCGTACTTTTTTGGTGTCAACTTCCAATAGTCCATTTGATTTAGTTCGTCTTTGTCATAACCACTAAAACGACTCAGTTCCTTGTTAACATACTCAAATAAACCATTATCTAACCTATTAATTGCAATGCCTACCGGCGCTAAGCTAAAAAACTGTTCAAATTTTTCTTTTTCCTCATTGAAAGCGTAGCTAATTCGTTCTATGTCTGTTGAAGCACTATGCAATTTGTTTTGCGTCTCAACTAATTCACTAATATCTCTACCTATGGCTAAAATAAAAGCATCACCATCCACATTTAATACAGTCAGAGATACAAGGCATGGAAAAGATGAGCCGTCTAATCGAGAGTGAACCCACTGAAACAGCTGTGGCCCTTTAGTCAGAGTATTTTCAATGTGTTCTGCGGCTATTTCCTCTGAACGTCTGCCACATGGTTGATACTCAGGTGAGATATCAGAAGGCTTTAAATTAATAAAGTTGTCTTTACTTTCCACGCCGTGCATATTGATTGCAGCTTGGTTACATTCTGTGAATTTACCAGATTTCAGATCGATTATTGATAGTGCGTCCCCAGATACTTCAAACAACTTCTTATACTTTATATTTTCAGCTCTAGCGTTTGCAAGCTGAACTTTAAGCTGGTCAATCTCCGCTTCGAGATCGTTTGTGGGATTACTCATAAGAACTCACTGTTAATTGTGTTTTTTCTTTTCCTATATATAACAATAGCTATAGTCCATTTTTTGTAAAAACAGAAGTTTTAAATAGAGAGTATTGAGTGGCTATTTCCTTATAGCACCGTTTGACGAGAATCAATATTTTTTCAAATAGCTACAAACTACGAGAAGATAATTATAGTTGGCTGTAATGATAAGTGAAAAATACAACGTAAGCGTATAGCTAACGACACCTAGCTTTGCTTAATGTTCCAAGGTAGCAGTGGCTCAAGGTTATCTGGCTGCTCAGCAAGGCGCTGTAAGCAAGTAGACATATAGTCATGCACCACAAGGTCATTTGCCTTTGCGGTTTCAATAAGACTATAAAGTATAGCGCTGGCATGAGCACCATTGCAGGTATTTGAGAACAACCAGTTTTTTCGCCCTATTACGAACGGTTTTATAGCTCGCTCTGCACGGTTATTATCAATACTGAGCCTGC
>NZ_JACJDM010000239.1:0-251 GCF_014163545.1 Pseudoalteromonas sp. SR45-6 | reverse complement strand
CACGCTTCTTGAGCAGTTTGTAAATATGATCGGTGTGATATCTTATGTTGAACTGGTCATAAATATACTGAGCAATATCTTCCCCCATTAGTCTGCCTCCTTCTGAAGAACTTGCTGACTGTTTTGCATAATCTGACAGTGTGTTTAGTTGTTGTAAGGTTAATTTAGCTGGACGACCTTTAATCGGTTTGTTGTTCAAGCCAGTAACGCCATTATTAAGGTAGTTTGAAACCCATTTATTGACACTGCCG
>NZ_JACJDM010000238.1:0-251 GCF_014163545.1 Pseudoalteromonas sp. SR45-6 | reverse complement strand
CGCCAGCGTTCAATCTGAGCCATGATCAAACTCTTCAATTAAAAGTTTTTTCTGTCCCGAAGGACATGCTCAATGAATTCTGAATTTATTTAATATCTTTCGATATTGAATTGACTGTGCCGAAGTAACTTATAAATAAGTTACTTCTGTTGGTCACTCAGTTTCAATTGAGACTCTAAATTTTTTGCCTTGCTTAGCTATCTAAAAGAAAGTTAAGCTCGGCTGTTAGAACTCAATCTGTACGAGTGCCC
>NZ_JACJDM010000237.1:0-251 GCF_014163545.1 Pseudoalteromonas sp. SR45-6 | reverse complement strand
GTAATTTACTCATAGATATAGGTCTTGTTGACATTATTGTTATCCTCATCAAATGATTTAGATAACGGTTTAACATACCTACAAAAATGATAAAACGTGAACTCGGTTACGAGTGGCATTAAGCTCTGATCGGCAAAATCATTAAGAACACAAAAGTGATCATTATCGCGTAATTTTCGTGATCAAAGCTTAATGAGAATAAGCGATCAAAGTTAATGCCATTGGGTGATCAAAGCTGGTGAGAATATGCA
>NZ_JACJDM010000236.1:0-251 GCF_014163545.1 Pseudoalteromonas sp. SR45-6 | reverse complement strand
GGAAAGAAAAAAACAAAGTAAGCAATGAGTTATGCTATAGATACTACATCAGTTCAGCATATTTATCGGCGGAAGAACTCGCAAGATCCGCACGGCAACATTGGCAAATAGAGAATGGATTACATAGGCGTTTAGATGTCGGATTTAAAGAAGATGATTGCCGAATTAGGCGTGAAGGTGCAGCACCTGTATTTGCGGGGCTGAGACACATCGCATTTAATCAGCTAAAAGCAGAAACAAGCTTTAATAAA
>NZ_JACJDM010000235.1:0-252 GCF_014163545.1 Pseudoalteromonas sp. SR45-6 | reverse complement strand
GTTTAACTTTAACCGCAACGTTCTTTAACAATATAAAGCAATCATCTGTGTGGGCACTCGTACAGATTGAGTTCTAACAGCCAAGCTTAGTTCGCTAAGCAAGGCAAAAAATTTAGAGTCTCAATTTAAACTGAGTGACCAACAGAAGTAACTTATTTATAAGTTGCTTCGGCACAGTCAATTCAATATCGAAAGATATTAAATAAATTCAGAATTCATTGAGCTGTCGAAAGACAAAAAACTTTTAATTGA
>NZ_JACJDM010000234.1:0-252 GCF_014163545.1 Pseudoalteromonas sp. SR45-6 | reverse complement strand
GGCGTTGAGGCTGTAGAATTACTCTTTCTAGGAACTGATTTTACATATTCGGCTTGATTGTTTTCTAACCTTGAATCTACCTGTCCGCTGTGATCTAATAGATATTATTCACCCACGGTAAATTGTTATGGCCAACTACAAGCCAGACTTATCCTGCCAAAATAAATTCATTCCAATCAATTTTGCTGAGCAAATATTGCCAGGTACATTTGAGTATGCGCTTTGTTATATTGTCGAAAATAAACTCGATTT
>NZ_JACJDM010000233.1:0-253 GCF_014163545.1 Pseudoalteromonas sp. SR45-6 | reverse complement strand
TAGCGGGATTCGTGGCCAAAATGCACGAACAGATTGAACCGCTGTTTACGCAAGTACTGATGATATGCGACGAAGAAGGCTTGATAGGGCGTAACATGTTTGCCATTGATGGATGCAAATTGAAATCGAATGCGAGTAAAGAATGGAGCGGCACATTCGATGAGCTAGGGCGTAAAAAAGCAAAACTAGAACGCGCGAGTAAACGTATTATCGAACGTCACCAATCACAAGATAGCCTGAGCGAAGAGTTGAT
>NZ_JACJDM010000232.1:0-255 GCF_014163545.1 Pseudoalteromonas sp. SR45-6 | reverse complement strand
TGTTTCGGTGTTTTTGCGTCAGCAAGCTTAACGCCTACGGGTGTTAACGTTAATCTCAGGTGTTTAATTACTCACTGTAGGCGAGTGGCTTGCCACCGCGATACTCAATATTGTTTCGGTGTTTTCGCGCCAGCAAGCTTAACGCCTACGGGTGTTAACGGTAATCTCAGTGTTTAATTACTCACTTGTAGGCGAGTGGCTTGCCACCGCGATATTCAATATTGTTTCGGTGTTTTTGCGTCAGCAAGCTTAACG
>NZ_JACJDM010000231.1:0-258 GCF_014163545.1 Pseudoalteromonas sp. SR45-6 | reverse complement strand
ACCACTCTACTATTCAACGAATAAAGAATGGTGGGTCATGATGGACTTGAACCATCGACCAATGGATTAAAAGTCCACTGCTCTACCAACTGAGCTAATGACCCGCTCTGATGTGCCTAAGCACGGTGCGTGAATCCGCCGATTATAACCACTCTACTATTCAACGAATAAAGAATGGTGGGTCATGATGGACTTGAACCATCGACCAATGGATTAAAAGTCCACTGCTCTACCAACTGAGCTAATGACCCGCTCTGA
>NZ_JACJDM010000230.1:0-264 GCF_014163545.1 Pseudoalteromonas sp. SR45-6 | reverse complement strand
ACCACTGATAGTCCATGCCCCAGAGCCATCAGCCGTCACAGTACGCGATTGGTTATTCGAACCATCGCTGATAGTCACACTGACACTGGCATTGGCTTCCGCCCCAGAGCCGGTGATCAATACACGGTCATCTTCTACGGCATTGATCCGGCCATCAACCTCAATCGGGGTCGTTATGGTCAAGGCATTCGGTGCTGCGTTATCTAAAATCACTGAGGTGCTGGCTGCACTTGAAGTATTGCCCGCTGTATCCGATTGTGTGGC
>NZ_JACJDM010000022.1:0-66861 GCF_014163545.1 Pseudoalteromonas sp. SR45-6 | reverse complement strand
CTAACTGATTAACTCTTGCAGCTTAAGCGTTGCTGTCTGCCGTCTCAGTGGGGTCGCATTATAGGGCGCGGCGAATTTTACGCAAGCGTTTTTATCATTAAATTCGCATTTATTTTATACCCTCAAGATACCCAAAAGAAACTGACACCTTACCCACAGAAGCCTGTGGATAACCTCGTTTTTTTCATCGTTTCACTAAACTATCTGCTTTGCTTATGGTAAGTTGCCCGCTGTTTTTTAAACTCGTTCATTAGGCATATAACATGATAGATATAATAAATAGTATTAGTGGGCTGCTTTGGGGTCATATTCTCGTCTACCTATTAATAGCGGCAGGACTCTTTTTTACTATTAAACTCAAGTTCATTCAATTTGTTCAATTCCCCCACATGATTAAAGTCATGTTCAATTCTCGTCAGTGTGATAAAAACGGTATTTCATCTTTCCAAGCTTTTTGTACTTCCTTAGCCGCACGTGTTGGTACCGGAAATATGGCTGGTGTTGCTGTTGCACTGTATTTAGGTGGTGCTGGGGCTATTTTCTGGATGTGGCTAATTGCCTTAATAGGTATGGCAACGAGTTTTGCAGAAAGTACTTTGGCTCAAGCTTATAAGATTCGTGATGAACATGGTAACTTCAGAGGAGGCCCTGCTTATTATATGGAATATGGTTTGGGCAAACGTTGGATGGGGGTGATTTTCTCACTCTGTTTGATATTGGCATTTGGCCTAGTATTCAATGCAGTGCAATCTAACTCTATAGCCGCTGCATTTAAAGTCGCTTTTGACATTCCAAACTATGTTGTTGGTTTAGTACTAGTCGTTGGCTCTGGCATTATTATATTTGGTGGCCTGAAAACTATTTCTCGCTTTGCAGAGTTGGTTGTACCATTTATGGCATTAGCTTACTTACTTGTAGCTTTATATGTGTGCGCTATTAATGCAGAGCAATTACCGACTGTATTTATGCGTATTATTAATAGTGCATTTGGAATTGAGCAAGCGGGTGCCGGTGCGATTGGTTATGGCGTTATGCAAGCAATGATCCAAGGAATAAAGCGCGGCTTATTCTCAAATGAAGCAGGTATGGGTAGCGCAGCAAATGCGGCAGCGACTGCGACGCCAAATCCGCCCCACCCTGCCTCACAAGGTTATGTGCAAATGCTTGGTGTATTTATTGATACGGTTGTTATATGTAGTGCAACAGCCGCGCTGATTTTGCTCTCTGATCAATTAGTAGCTGACTCAGGTGTAACTGGTATTGCATTAACTCAGGCTGCTCTTGAAGAACATGTTGGAAGCTGGGGCACAATCTTTGTTGCGATTGCTATATTATTCTTTGCTTTTACCTCAATTGTTGCTAACTATTCATACGCAGAAACTAATCTATTATTCTTAGAGCATAATCATGAGCATGGTATGTTGATCTTTAGACTTATAGTATTAGGTATGGTGATGTTTGGCTCTGTGAGTGAACTGGGGTTGATCTGGACCTTAGCTGATATTTCGATGGGCCTCATGGCAATCGTGAATGTTATTGCACTGTTTATGTTATCAGGCGTGGTGATCTGGCTTGCGAACGACTACACCACACAGCGCAAAGCTGGCAAATTACCAACATTTGATCCAACCAAAAATACTCAGCTTGATCAAACCATCCCGAAAGGGATTTGGCATAAAAAGTAAATAAGCTTATTTACAATCAAAGAGGGAGTCTATGTGCTCCCTTTTTTGATCAAAATAATAATGCCTTAGTAGTTATTCAGATTTGCTATCACAAGCGTCTAATATATTCATCGCTAAAGCGCGGCCCTTATTGAGTGCTTTATAAATCTGGCTACAGCTTCAACAATGCTTCAACAATGCTTCAGCGAAGCGCCACACAGGAGTGTTGCTCTGAATCTATTGGGTATGCATGCGGCTGCAATTGGCATAGTGACGCTTTACTGTTCTCAGCATTGGCCATTTATCAAGCGTCACCACAAAAGTAAAGCCTGCTGCTTTTTATACCAATCTGCCAAATTATGTGATCTAATTAGCGCACAGATACTTATCTACTTTTACTGAATTGAACTTAAAAGAATCCAAACAACTTTTAGTTTTATCACGTAAAGAGCCTAATGCAAGAAAACGCATACGCCTGCTTGCTGTTTCATTATTCTTTGAGGGGGGAAACAGAACGAATATTGCTAAGCGGCCAAATACAGCACGCTGCAGTGTCAAAAATGGATTTCAAACTACCTTAACAATTGAGTTGGATACGACAACACTGTCTATCTAATCGTGTATTTAGTGGTTATGAAGAAATAGTCGAACAGGTTTCGCAAGCGTGGAATAAATTCATCTCCGTCCCTGATACGGTTAAAATTATATGCTCTAGAGATTGGATCAAATTTACTTAATCTTTATGCAGATTGGTATTAGTGTTAGTTAAGCTAATTTCTCTGGCATCAATCAACAAAGTGATTTGCGTATATTTTGGTATTAAGATTGTCCGTACGCGCTATGGATAAAAGTTAAACGCATACAAAAGCTATAAGGTGAAAGTTTAATTTAATAGATAGATAAGCAATTTTGGGTGTGTTTTTTTACGCTGTAGGTATAAATGAAGTAATAGTGAATATAAAGTGGTGCCCGAGGCCGGACTTGAACCGGCACGACTTGTTAGTCGAGGGATTTTAAATCCCTTGTGTCTACCAATTCCACCACTCGGGCATCGAGTTTGCTAATTAAAGCGTGTGGAGTAATTATTTGGAGGCGGAACCCGGAGTCGAACCGGGGTAAACGGATTTGCAATCCGGTGCATGGCCACTCTGCCATTCCGCCTAAATGTAACAAATAATTTGGAGCGGCACACGAGGCTCGAACTCGTGACCTCGACCTTGGCAAGGTCGCGCTCTACCAACTGAGCTAGTGCCGCATAAAACTTTGTCAGTAATTTGTACGTTGGTGCGCGACTATGTCGCGGTAAACGTTCTGGCAACTGAGCTAGTGCCGCATAATTAGATATAATTCTTTGTAAGAAATATTTTTTATCGCCCTTAAATTACCTTGGTTGAGTAATTTAAAGTGGTGCCCGAGGCCGGACTTGAACCGGCACGACTTGTTAGTCGAGGGATTTTAAATCCCTTGTGTCTACCAATTCCACCACTCGGGCATCGAGTTTGCTATTTAAAGCAAGTGGATAAAACTAATATGGAGCGGCACACGAGGCTCGAACTCGTGACCTCGACCTTGGCAAGGTCGCGCTCTACCAACTGAGCTAGTGCCGCATCATATTAATTCTAATTACTACATTTTTAAAAGTTACATTTGGTATATGCAACTAAACCACAAAGTGGTGCCCGAGGCCGGACTTGAACCGGCACGACTTGTTAGTCGAGGGATTTTAAATCCCTTGTGTCTACCAATTCCACCACTCGGGCATCGAGTTTGCTAATTAAAGCGTGTGGAGTGTTGATTGGAGGCGGAACCCGGAGTCGAACCGGGGTAAACGGATTTGCAATCCGGTGCATGGCCACTCTGCCATTCCGCCTCAATACTGGGTAACCTTTGATAAACTGGAGCGGCACACGAGGCTCGAACTCGTGACCTCGACCTTGGCAAGGTCGCGCTCTACCAACTGAGCTAGTGCCGCATAACGCATGTAAGTATTAATATGTTTCATCGCAACCTTGTCGCGGTAAAACATTATAGCAACTTAACCAGTGTCACTTTGTTTATCTAGGGGGCTATGCCCTCTCAACACGGACGCATTCTACAGAGATTATTAAACGCGTCAATACAAAAAATGCTAGTTTTGAACTGTTTGATTATTTTTTATCTAAAACGGTGCGTTATTATACGTTTAGAGTCAATTTTTAGTCAATTCAGACCACGCTGCTATCAAATATTGCAGCATAGAAGTAACCGTTAAGAAGGTCGCAATGTAAAGTAAGCCATAACTTAAGTACATCATCCAACTATCGTATTGCCAAATGAGTCCAATAATAGCTAACATTTGCGCAGCAGTTTTAAACTTACCCATATTTGATACAGCTACATTACCACGCTTGCCTTGCTCTGCCATCCATTCTCGAAGTGCTGAGATAACAATTTCTCTGCTTATTATGATTAAAGCAGGAATAGTCATATACATTGATTGATAATAACTAGCTAAAGCAACCAATGCTGTACACACCATCACTTTGTCAGCAACAGGATCTAAGAATGCACCAAATGGCGTAGACTGCTCAAGCTTGCGCGCTAGATAGCCATCAAGAATATCAGTGATCGATGCAAGCCAGAAAATAAAAGCTGCAGCAAAGAAAGCCCATGAATAAGGCAGATAAAATACCACCAAAAAAATGGGGATAAGAAAAAGTCTAAATGTTGTGAGTGTGTTTGGAATATTCCACATAACTACTTGGGGATGTCTTTTTTTCTATATTCGCACGAAGGGCTAGCCCTTGTCATGCAAATGGTTAAATATCTTCTCAGCCATGTCAGAGCTGATCCCGGGTACTTGCTTTAATTGATCTATATTAGCAGCTTTTACTCCCTGCATGCCCCCTAAAAATTTTAATAATGTTTGGCGTCGTACCGAGCCGATACCACCTATCTCTTCTAATAGTGATTGAGTGCGTTGTTTTTGCCGCTTGTTACGGTGCCCTGCAATAGCAAAGCGATGTGATTCATCGCGAATATGTTGGATCAAATGTAGCGCTGGTGCGTCTGAATCCATTGGGATTGTTTTCCGGCCACCATCAATTAATAGTGTTTCAAGGCCTGGCCTACGACTGGTGCCTTTTGCCACACCGACTAACAGCGGCATTTTTGCATGTGGCCAATTAGCAAAGTACTGCTCGGCACGAGAAAGTTGTCCTTTACCACCGTCGATAAAAATCACATCAGGAATTTTATCTTCGTCAACCAACTTGTTGTAACGCTTGTTTAACGCAAACTCCATTGCAGCATAATCATCACCTCCAGTGATCCCTGTGACATTAAAGCGTCGATATTCTTTATTATTCGGTCCTTGCGAATCAAACACCACACAACTGGCAACTGTGTTTTCTCCCATTGTATGGCTGATATCAAAACATTCCATACGATTAATATCATCAAGCCCTAACGTCGCTTTAAGTTGTGCGTAACGCTTATTAATCGAATCCTGAGTGCTTTGCTTCACGGTAATACTATTAAGCGCATTCTTATTAGCGAGCTGTAAGTATTGCGCACGCTCACCGCGTGTAACTGTTTTTAAAGTTACTTTGCGTTCACTCACTTGGCTTAATGCTTCACTGAGTACATCAACTTCATCAAGTGCAAATGGCAAAATAACTTCTTTAGCAATTCGCCCTGTTGCACCTGGCGCTAAATAATATTGCCCAAGAAATGAAGCCAGTATTTCTTGTGGCTGTGAATCTTTCGGTACTTTTGGAAAGTACGTTTTGCTACCGAGTACTTTATGATCGCGGATCATCAACAAATGAATGCCATTAAGGCCATTTAAATGAGCAAAACCCACAACATCCATTTCGGCATAATTACCTGATATTGATTGTTGCTCTTGCATTTTACGCAGTAGCATTATTTGATCGCGTACTTTAGCTGCCAATTCAAATTGCAAAGCGTGGCTCGCAGCTTCCATTTTAGAGATCAACGCTGCGATGACTTCATGAGATTTGCCAGTCAAAAATTTACGTACAAAATCAACTTGCTGATTGTATTCATCGTCACTCACTTCATTCACGCAAGGTGCAGAACAACGTTTTAGCTGAAATTGCAAACAAGGTCGACTGCGAACGCGATAATACGCATCTTCACATTGACGAACAGGAAATATTTTCTGCATTAACCGCAAACTTTCAGAGACAGCGCCAGCGCTTGGAAATGGCCCAAAATACTCGCCTTTCACTTTGCGGCTACCGCGATGAAATGCAAGTCTTGGATGTTTGTGAGCAGTTAATAAAATATACGGATAGGATTTATCATCACGCAGTAAAATATTGTAACGTGGCTGATATTTTTTTATTAAGTTATTTTCAAGCAGTAAGGCTTCGGTTTCAGTATTGGTTAAAGTGATGTCAATATCACTAATGTTACTGACTAAAGCGCGAGTCTTGCCATCCGTGACATTGCTACGAAAATAGCTACTAACACGTTTTTTAAGGTTTTTAGCTTTACCAACATAAATAACTTTATCATCACTATCAAGCATCCGATAAACGCCGGGTTCGCTTGATAGTGTTTTTAAGAAATGGGCGTGATCAAATTCTGCCATGGGGCAACACTAGTGGGCGCTGTCGATGTCGATCATCTTATGACGAATAGCCAAATGAGTTAGTTCAACATCACCACCCACATTCAGCTTTTCAAACATTCTATAGCGATAACTGTTCACTGTTTTAGAACTTAAATTAAGGCGTTCGGCAATGTCTTGCACCTTTTCACCTTTAGTGATCATTAACATGATCTGTAATTCACGTTCAGATAAACTCTGAAATGGACTTTCATCAGTACGACCCGTCACTTGCGCAAGGGCAATTTGTTGAGCTATTTCTGGTGCAATATAGCGTTGTCCTGCATTTACTGCGCGAATTGCATTGACCATTTCATCAGAGCCCGCCCCTTTGGTTAAGTAACCATGAGCGCCAATTTGCATCACTTTACTTGGGAATGGGTCTTCACAATGTACAGTTAACACAATAATTTTCACATCAGGGCAATAGCGACAAATTTTCTTGGTCGCTTCTAATCCGCCAATACCTGGCATATTCATGTCCATTAGCACAATATCAGGAGAATGCTGACGGCAAAACTGTACCGCTTCTTCACCTGTTTTAGCTTCACCAATTACTTTAAACCCACGAACATCATCTAAAATACGTTTGATACCCGTTCGTACGAGTTCATGGTCATCAACTAAAAGTACATTAATCAATGGGACACCCTCATATAACCTAACAGCATGTCAGTATGACAATTTAATTCGTCACACTAACACAGAAAATCTGAAACGATAACCCAATTATCGTTTCAGATAACTAATTTAAGATGGCGTTTTTTCACTGAAGCGGTCAACCCACAAGGCAATTACCCCATCACCGGTAACATTACAGGCTGTGCCAAAACTATCCTGAGCCAGATAAAGCGCTATCATGAGTGCCACAGCACCTTCATTGAAACCGAGCATGCTGGTTAATAAACCCAGCGCAGACATGACTGCCCCGCCCGGAGCACCCGGCGCGGCAATCATTACCACACCTAGCATCATAATAAACGGCAACATCCCAAATAATGATGGTACATCCATATTTGGTGATAAAAACATCACCGCCATCGCGCAAGTTACGATAGTGATCGTTGAGCCAGATAGATGAATAGTCGCACACAAAGGTACAGTAAAGTTAGCAACATCTTCTTTTACATTATTTGCTTTGCTTGAGCGTAAAGACACTGGAATAGTCGCAGCGCTTGACATAGTGCCTAAGGCTGTAAAGTAAGCTGGGAGCATATTTTTAATTAATTCAATTGGGTTGCGTTTTAATAAAATACCCGTACCGATATAAAGAATACTTAACCATACCCAATGCATTATTAATGCAGCAATCAACACCACACCAAACGTTTGTAAGGTATCAACAACAGTGCCTGCAACTGTCATCTCAGCAAACACACCTGCAATATAAAACGGTAATGCTGGAATAATAACTTTTGCTAGCAAACCATCAATCACATCGCGGCCCTGATCCGATACTTTTTTCAAGGTCTCTAGCTCTAATTGGCTCATACCGATGCCAAACACAAACGCTGTGGCAAGCGCGGTCATAACACCCATCAATGGTGGGATCTCTAAATCAATAAAACTTGCCACTTCGGTTGCTATTTCAGCTTCAAAGGTTAAACCGCCATCAAATAACGGAATAATTGCACTAACAACCATCACAGCTAATGTGCCTGCAATAATGGTCGAACCGTAGGCGAAACCAACGGTTTTACCTAACAAATGGCCTGAACCTTTTGGTAAACCTGCAATTCCTGATGCTATAAAAAATAAAATAATTAGTGGAATAGTAAAAGTGATCAGCTGACCAATTATTTCTTTTACCGTGTAAAGGAGTTCAACACCTGTTAGTGGAACATATAAGCCCACTAAAATACCGGCCAATATACCGGCAATTAATTTTAAGATTAACGTCATTGTCATCACTTCATAAATTTTGATGGGTGAGGTTTTAGCATGTTTTTAATTATATGTATCATAAAACCGCTCAACAACAGCCTGTTTGCACAAAATACAATCACTTTTAGCGTTAAACGCCCGTCTAATTTGTTCATTATAATATCAACTAGGCAATTCATTATGATCTAGCGCATATAAATTTTGGTCAGTATTTGTATCCCTAATAATCCTATGTCAGCATAACTGATAGTATTTTGGTCTTAATAACTATACTTACAAGCAGTCGCTGTTTTTATTTCATTCAGTTATAAGCCGAATAGATATATCTTATAGCCAAACTTTACTTTAGTTTTTTTAATTCAGCAGTAAAGTGTCACTATTACAGATCGATTACATAAAAATCGGTCACGATTGAATAAATTGCACCTAAGGGAACATTATGTCTACTTTTTTTGAAGATAACTCACTAAGCATCGGTAACACACCGTTGGTAAAACTTAATCGTGTTACAGGTGGGAATGTATACGCTAAAGTTGAGTCGCGTAACCCAAGCTTTAGTATTAAATGCCGCATTGGTGCATCGATGATTTGGGAGGCTGAAAAATCAGGTCAACTTACCAAAGACAAAGAGCTCATCGAGCCTACTTCAGGTAACACAGGTATTGCACTGGCATTTGTTGCAGCCTCTCGTGGTTACAAGTTAACGCTTACGATGCCAAACACTATGAGCTTAGAACGTCGTAAACTATTAAAAGCACTTGGTGCAAACCTTGTACTTACAGATGGCGCTAAAGGTATGAACGGTGCGATCGCTAAGGCAAAGGAAATTCAAGCATCAGCCCCTGAAAAGTTTATTTTATTGCAACAATTCGAAAACCCTGCAAACCCTAAAATTCACTTTGAAACAACAGGCCCAGAAATCTTTAATGCATTAGATGGTAAAGTTGATTTCTTTGTGGCTGGTGTGGGTACTGGAGGTACAATTACTGGTGTCAGCCGTTATTTGAAACTTGAAAAAGGCCTTAATGTAAAATCAATCGCTGTTGAACCAACTAATTCGCCAGTGATCAGCCAAACACTCGCGGGTGAAGAAATTAAACCTGGGCCACATAAAATTCAAGGTATTGGCGCAGGCTTTATTCCTGGTAATTTAGATCTATCAATGATCGATGGTGTAGAGCAAGTGTCTAATGAAGAATGTATAGCAATGGCTCATGAGCTGATGAAAAAAGAAGGTATATTAGTTGGTATTTCATCTGGCGCTGCGGTTGTTGCGGCAAAACGCATTGCTGAGTTACCTGAAAATGCAGGTAAAAATGTCGTAGTAATTTTACCTAGTGCAACTGAACGTTATTTATCAAGCCCACTTTTTGCTGAAGAGTTTTCAGAGCAAGAGCTGGTTCAATAAGTTTAAATAGCTTTTGAAAAAGGATGCAAACTGCATCCTTTTTTATTATTTATTGCATTCACATCACTAATTCTTACCGTAAACTTTACATCTGTCGTATTTCGTCACACACTAAATCATCACTAATAAATCTATTTATCTAATGAAATCATTTATAACTCTTTGCACTGCTACATTTTTACTGCTGTTAAGCGGCTGTGGAAATGAAGATTCACCAAAAGGTGAAAAAAATACCCCAGGAAATAGCGCAGCACTATTTTTTGATACACTTTATAACGAACAGGATCTGAGCAAAGCCACTACCATGGCCACACCTAAAATGGCGCGGATCATGAACTCTTATGGCACCTCAAAACAATTTGCCCGCAATTTAGTCAACATGCAATACGATGATGTAGTAATTGAAGTTGATATGACTAATATGAGTTTAAGAGAACAGTATGGCGATACAGCCAATATCAACCTTATTTTCACAGGCCACTTCAATGGTAATAAAGTTGATGATATGCGCAGCGTAAAAATGGTGCGTAAAAAAGGCAATTGGTATGTTGATAAAATCAATGCCGATCCTTTTGCACGCTAACGCTTTATATTAAATATTTAAATAGCTTAACAAGCCTTGCTCGCAGCAAGGCTTGTTAGTTTTCGCTATTACAGTTCACCTGGCTGATAATTATCTACCGCAATAGCCTGTTTGCGTAGGTTATTTGCAGCATGTAGCTTTTCGCCTTGCTCATCAGTTATTAACTGTTTTTCAAGCGCACTGTCGATTGCAGTTGCTATATCAGCATTACGGTTAAGTGTGCCGTCACGTTGCCATTTCTTCAATCGTTTGAAGGCGGAGCTGGTATCATGCATCGCCATAAACGCATTCTCCATCACACCAGTACCCGCTTTATCATCCACATAACATAAATGAGTTAAGCGGTTTCTAAATACCCCAGGTTGGGTCATATGCTCACAAATTGTTTGTGCAAGTTCATCACTTGGGCGCTGATAATGATTACCAAGCGGAAATACAATACGTTTTAAAATGAAGTTAATAACTGGGTTTGAAAAGTTTTTGAAAAAACCGTCAAATGCTTGGCCAATTTCAAACAGTGACAATTCAACCGCATATTTTACGAACGGAAGATCAGCTTGTTGACGCCCCTCGTCTTCAAAACGTTTTAATACACAAGATGCTAAGTATAAGTGGCTTAAGACATCCCCTAAACGCGCTGAAATCATCTCTTTACGTTTAAGCTCACCACCAAGTACTAACATTGCCACATCAGTGCTAAAGGCAAGTCCTCGGCTCATACGCCCTAACTGCTTATAATATGAAGCAGTCTCACCGCAAACGGGCGATTTTGCAAAATAGCTTCGCGTTAATCCATGTATAAAAGCCATACTCGCATTAGTAGCGGCAAATAAAATATGCTGCAGTAATAATGAATCAAATTCTTTTAACGCAAGATCGTCATCTTCCATTGCTGCGGCTTCCATTTCTTTGAGTACAAATGGGTGGCAACGAGTTGCACCTTGACCGAAGATCATCAGATTACGGGTTAAAATATTCGCCCCTTCAACAGTAATTGATACTGGAATGCCCATATAACCGTGCGCTAAATAGTTATTTGGCCCCACTTGGATCCCCTTACCCGAATGAATGTCCATAGCATCATTCATTACCGTACGGCCCATCTCTGTCATATGATATTTGGCAATCGCAGTCACCACTGATGGGCTTAATTTTAAATCAATGGCTCCGGCAGTCATTAAGCGGCATGATTCAAGACTATAGGTTAGTCCACCAATGCGAGCCAGCGCCTCTTGCACGCCTTCAAACTGCCCGATAGAAACACCAAATTGTTGACGTACCATTGCATAGGCCGATGTCATACGGGCACATAAATGCCCTGTTGCACTGCTCAATGCTGGTAATGAAATACCGCGCCCGGCACTTAAGCACTCAACCAACATCCGCCAACCTCGTCCAGCCCCTTTTTGACCGCCAATGATCCAATCAAGAGGAATAAATACATCTTTACCGTAGGTTGTGCCATTCATAAACGCCATATTCAATGGATAATGGCGCTCACCCGTTTCCACACCAGGGTGATCTGTTGGGATCAGCGCACAGGTTATACCTAGCTCTTTATGTTTACCAAGTAATCCATCGGGATCATACATTTTAAAAGCAAGTCCAAGAACCGTTGCTACGGGTGCAAGCGTAATGTAGCGTTTTGACCAATTTAATCGTAAGCCTACAACTTCTTGGCCTTCAAACTCACCCTTACACACTACGCCAGAGTCAGGAATACTGCCAGCATCAGAGCCTGCTTCAGGGCCTGTTAGAGCAAAACACGGCACATCATCCCCTTTCGCAAGTGAAGGTAACCAGCGCTCTTGCTGCTCTTTTGTACCATAATGTAATAGTAATTCACCAGGGCCTAAACTGTTGGGCACCATCACGGTGACTGCAGCTGTTAAGCTTTTAGTGGCGATTTTAGCTACGATGGTTGAGTTTGCAATTGCTGAAAACTGGCGTCCGCCAAATTTCTCGGGAATGATCAGCGCAAAGAAACCTTGGGTCTTTAGGTAATCCCATACTTCTTTTGGCAAGTCTTTATCTTTTTGCACAATATGATAGTCATCAAGCATTGCCAACAGTGTGTCCACTTCATTGTCTAAAAATATTCGCTCTTTTTCGCTCAACTCTGGCTTTGGGTAGCTGTGAAGTAGTTGCCAATCAGGATTGCCACTAAATAGTTCTCCATCCCACCACACGTCGCCCGCTTCCATCGCTTCACGCTCAGTTTGCGAAAGCGGCGGTAATACCTTTTTAAACATTTTAAATGTCGGGCGACTGACGAGATTTAAGCGGATATCTTTAACCGCAAAAATAACTATCACCAACACCAGTAACAAAATAAACACTGACATGGAAACTATCCTTATTAATTAATAAAACAGATTGACTTAATTATGACCGATCCTTTAATAAATACAATGCCACTGTAAACTCGCATTGCCTGAGCTAAAGAGTCGGTTATTGATAAACTTTGCCTAACACATAGACGCTGCTATCATCCTACCCGATAAATAACAAATATAAGGGTTAACATGACTACTCCACATTTTAAGCTCAGTTTGAGCGCAATAATGGTTGCCAGCACATTAGCATTAAGCGGCTGTAACCAAGAAGCCACTAACACAGTAACTCAAGCTGCAAGCCCTGCGCCGGTAACTGCAAAAGACGCGCAAGCCTTTTTAGATACGACAGAGCAAGAGCTCAGTGCTTTATATCTAGAATCAAGTCGCGCGGAATGGATATACGCTAACTTTATAACGCATGATACATCAGCCCTATCAGCTGAAGTAAATCGTAAAATGACCGAAGCGGTGGTTCGCCTTGCTAACGAAGCTGCACAGTTTGACTCTCTCGAACTTGATTATGACGCACGTCGTAAACTCGACAAATTAAAATTGGCACTGACTTTACCTGCCCCACAAGATGCAGAAAAAACAGCAAAACTATCACAGCTTGTGGCTGAACTTGGCGGTATATATGGTAAAGGTAAATATTGTAAAGACGATGGCAGCTGTTTAAGCCTAGGTGATATGACTGCAACAATGGCCACCAGCCGTGATTACAACGAACTGCTTGATTTATGGCAAGGTTGGCGCCAGGTATCAAAACCAATGCGTCCACTGTATGAACAACAAGTTGTATTAACCAATGAAGGCGCTAAAGAGCTTGGTTATGCAGACACTGGTGCAATGTGGCGTAGTAAGTATGATATGCCAGCAGATGATTTTGCCAAAGAACTTGATCGTATTTGGGGGCAAGTAAAACCATTATATGATTCGCTGCATTGTCATGTTCGTGCCAAGTTAGGTGAAAAATACGGTGAAGACAAAGTACCTCAAGACCAACCTATCCCAGCGCATTTATTAGGTAATATGTGGGCGCAATCGTGGGGCAACATTTACGATGTAGTCGCACCTGAAAATGCCGATCCTGGTTATGATGTAACCGCATTATTAGCCGAGCATAACTACGATGAACTTAAAATGGTACGCGGCGCTGAAAAATTTTTCACCTCAATGGGATTTGCACCTTTACCTGACACCTTTTACCAACGTTCGTTATTCACTAAACCTGCCGATCGTGATGTACAGTGCCATGCTTCAGCGTGGAATATAGATAGTAAAGACGACTTACGCATTAAAATGTGTATTCAGCGTACTGGTGAAGAATTCTCAGTTATTCACCATGAGTTAGGTCACAACTTCTACCAACGCGCTTACAATACCCAACCGCTTTATTATCAAGAAAGTGCTAACGACGGTTTCCACGAAGCCATTGGCGATACCATTGCGCTTTCGGTAACACCTGGTTACTTAAAAGAAATTGGTTTATTAGAGCAAGTGCCTGATGAATCGAAAGACATTGGCTTATTAATGAAGATGGCGCTGGATAAAGTTGCCTTTATTCCATTTGGTTTACTTGTGGACCAATGGCGTTGGCAAGTATTTTCAGGTGCAGTAACCCCTGAAAACTACAATAAGGCATGGTGGGAATTACGTGAAAAGTACCAAGGTGTAAAAGCACCTATCGCACGAAGCGAAGCTGACTTTGATCCAGGTGCAAAATATCATGTGCCAGGTAATACACCTTATACACGTTACTTCTTAGCGCATATTTTACAGTTTGATTTCCACCGTAGTTTATGTGAAATAGCAGGTAACAAAGAAGCCATTCATCGCTGCTCAGTATACAACTCTAAAGAAGCAGGTGAAAAACTCAATGCTATGCTAGAAATGGGTTCAAGCCGCCCTTGGCAAGAAGCATTAGCCACCGTAACAGGTAAACCTGAAATGGATGCAACAGCCCTACTTGATTACTTTGCGCCACTGCAAAAATATCTTGATGAGCAAAATAAAGGCCGTCAATGTGGTTGGTAAGTTAACTAGTTAAATAGCAAAATGCAAAAGCCCGCTCAATTGAGCGGGCTTTTTTAGTATTGCAGTACTAAATTTACAGTTTGATTAGAACTGTAAGCTTACATTTGCAAAGTAAGCGTCATAACCAGAATCATCCCAGTTATTACCGTAACCCGCTTTTAAGCCAACATTTTTGTTGAAGAAATGTTGAGCACCAAAAGTGTAATCATCGTTTTTATTAAATGTAACAAACGCTGATGTCGCTTTAGTGAAGTAGTAATTAGAACCTAATTCCCATGAACTACCACTGTCGTCAGTATCTGAAATAGTACCTTCAACTGTTAGGTAGTTACCTTGCTTAAGGTCCATGAAATATTTTGCATTCACTGCACGGTAATCAAACTCATCGTCTGATGTTAAAGTGAAGCCGATGTAATCTGTGCTGTTTAATTGGTGGTTATATGCTAAATCGAACATAAACACATTATCAGCATCTTCAACATCAATAAACGTTGCTTTTAATAATAAATTTGGATTAAAAAAGTAACCTGCTGATACATTAAATACGTCTTTGCTTGAAACAGAATCAACATCAAGGTTGCTATATTGAGCACCTACCACAAAATTTTCAACAAAGTACTCACCACCGATAGTTGTTACATCGCTAAAGTCATTATCAATGTATGAACCATATACGTTGGTTTGCTTGTTAATATACTCAAATTGATCGTAAGGACCTAATGTTGCTTTTGGTGAGAAGTAATATTTTGAATCAACACTAACTGTGTCGTTGCCATCGGTATCCATATATCCTAAATGGCTGATTGACTGATAGTTATCCGCAGCAGTCGCGGCACTAGAAAGAAGAATACTCGAAATAATAACTGCTAATTTTTTCATAAAAAGATTTCCCTATTTTACATTGTTTTATTGCTACAAGGTTTAACGTTTAACCGGTTGGTTAAGACGGGGCACATCCTAACGCGAGTAAACTGAATTGAAACTTAACTAAGTGCTTGTATTTTATTATAAAAATGTAAGTGGATGTAAGGAAGTGTAAAAAAAAGGTAGCGAATAGGAATGTTAATCGCTACCGTTTTAAAAGCTCAATTATGATCAAAGCGCGTACTGGCTGATTATCCGGTACACATCATTGATATTATCACCCGATTTAAAGTCTTTGCTGATCGGTGTTGGATCAGAGCCAACCCAAATTTTTAATTCAGCATCTAAATCAAAATGACCTGCACTTTCTTTACTAAACTTAGTAATTTTTGAATAAGCAATACTGATCATCTCTATTTTTGAGCCAGTGACCCCCTGCTTATCCAACAAAATTAAACGTTTGTTAGTAAAAATAAACATGTCACGTACCACTTTATAGGCCTTTTCAACTTGTTCACCTTCAATCAGTGTATTTGCCAATACTTTTTCTAAATCATTGTCATCAATTTCACTGGCATTACCCATTAAACCACTTAATAAACCCATTATATTTGCTCCTGTTTAAATATTTGATTTTCTAATGTATGGCCGTTTACCAATTGGCGATACCGCCAACCTTGCTGATAACAATGTTGCAGTATGGTGATATCAAATGGTGTCGCCGTTTTTTGGTACTCGATAACATATTCTTTAGCTTGGCTCATATACACTTTAGACACTTCTGCTAAAGCTTGTATTTTCTCTTCAACATCCGGGTAATGCTCGCTCAATAACAATGTAATAAATCCAGACTCTAGTTCGCTATTATCACTGTGCGTTGGATGCTCTGTGAGCTTACCTTTATCAAGGTGCAGTACATGTGAACATAAGCGTTCTAGTTCAGTTAAATCATGCGAACTTAAAATAAAGGTAGCCTCACTGCTAAGATTCGCAACCACTTCGCGTACTTCGCGAGCATGAATAGGATCAAGCCCAGCGGTTGCTTCATCCAGCATGACTATTTGTGGTTTCCCGATCAGCGCTTGACCTATGGTGACACGTTTACGCATTCCATGTGATAAATCATCAGAACGCTGTTTAGCAACGTCAGCTAGTCCGACTAACTCAAGTACGCGGATCGCTTCTGCTTGGCTTTGCTTATTTGACAGCCCTTGTAGCTGGCCATAAAACGCCAGTTGGTGAGCGATACTAAAGCGCGGATCAAGTTGAGCATCTTGCGGTAACGCACTGAGCTTGCCAAACAATTCACTACTGCCGGGGTTATGCCCAATAATATTGAGCGTGCCTTTTGTTGGTAAAATATAACCGCATAACAAACTAAACAAGGTGGTTTTACCAGCACCATTTGGCCCAACCAATGCTACTGGCGCGCCTTGCTGGATCTCAAAACTTACCTGATCAAGGGCTAATTTATTACCATACTGCTTAGTTAAACCCTTCGCGTGTATTAGTGTGCTCATAGAGAACTCCTTGCAAAAATACGCTGAGCAATCGCTAGCATCACGGTAGTTTGTATTAACGCAATGCCAATGCTATTAAATATTCCTGCGTTTTGTCCTGCCATTTGATCAAGTTGTACGCCAGGGAAAACATAATCAAGCATTGCCAAAACGGGGATTTGCCAGCTTAAAATACTGACCACAATATTCCCGCCAGCAAAAAATAATACGGCAAGCACCACAGTTAAACGCGCTGAGCGTGCAAAAGTATTTAACAACGTCATTAGTGCTATAAAGGGCAAAACAGCAATTAATAAATAACAGAACAAAATAAAGCTGCGACTTATGCCACTGACTAATAATGCTGGATCTCTAAATACCATAACTGCAACTGAAGCTACCAAGGTAACAAGTATTAATGCTGCTAAAATAAATACCTGTCCTAAAAAGCGGCCAAATAACATTTCATTTCGGGTAGCTCTAAGAGATAAAAAGCGTAGTGTTCCTCGTTGTTTATCACCAACAAGTTGGTCGCTACATAAAAACAAGCAGAAACTAGGAAAGCTATACAATGCAATTAACCAATACATTGCTAATTCAGCTTCAGGCCAATCGAGTAATTTACTCAGTCCAATAGCACCAAATACTTGTTGTGCTAAATCGGCTATTTGGGGCGAACTAATTAAGCTGACCGCTTGACCTATCGGATAGCGTAAAATCAATAACCAACAAATCGAAAATGCGGCAACAGCAAGTAAGCCGCGCTTGGTTAAAAATAATCTCACTAGTTCAAACTGGGCAATCTTTAATAATCGCTGAGGGTGGAGTTGCGTCACAGATATTCCTTATTAATCTATATACAGCTTACACTAAGGGCAAACGTGTTGAATTACTAGCAAAAAAAAGCCCGTATTAATACGAGCTTTGTAACAAATAATGTAGTCTTACTGATCCGCAAGCTACAAATTCTGCTGGTATATGTCGAGTGCTTGGCTTAAATCAGCGATCAAATCGTCCGCATCTTCAAGGCCTATATGTAAGCGGATCACTGGCCCTTGCGTCCAACCAGTTACTGAGCGTAAACCTTTCATAGTTAAGTTGGCAGTCACTAAACTCTCAAAGCCTCCCCACGAGAAGCCCATTTTAAAATGCTCTAAACTATCTAAAAAGGCATCAATCGCGCTTTGGTTCCCTTGTTTCATAACAAAAGAAAATAAGCCATTACTACCATCAAAATCACGCTTAAAAAACTCATGACCCGGACACGTTGCAAATGCTGGATGACGAATATGGTCAACCAATGGATGCTGCTCTAACCACTTCGCAACTTCAATCGCGGCTTTTTCATGCTGATTTAAACGTACCGCCATAGTGCGCAGGCCTCTTAACGCTAAATAGGCGTCATCAGCCGACGTACATTGACCAAGTAAATATGAATTTTCTCTTAGTGTCGGCCAGTATTTTTTATTGGCCACTGCCACACCCATCATCACGTCCGAATGACCCACAATGTATTTAGTTGCCGCTTGAATACTAATATCCACCCCGTGTTCAAGTGGGCGATAATGCAAGCCATTACCATAGGTGTTATCAAGCATGGTCATTACCTCATGCTCATTGGCAACTGCAACCATGGCTGGTACATCTTGAATTTCCATGGTGATAGAACCTGGCGACTCTAAAAACAGCACTTTGGTGTTGTCTTTGATCAGCGCTTTAATATCTGCTCCAATTGTTGGAGGATAATAAGTCGTCTCAACGCCAAAGCCAGCTAAAATTTTATCGCAAAAATCACGCGTTGGTTCATAAGCATTATCTACCATTAAGATATGATCGCCCGCTTTCAAAAAAGCCAATAGTGTGCTGCTAATGGCCGCTGCACCACATGGATAAAGCGCACATCCCTCACCACCTTCAAGCTCAGTGATCGCCTCTTGTAATGCAAAATGTGTAGTAGTACCACGACGACCATAAAAAAGTGTTTTATCGCCACGTTTTTTTGCCGCTTCTTTAAGCTCTGCCACTGAATCAAAAACAACTGTCGATGCACGTTGCACTACGGGGTTAACCACCCCATGAGTATATGCTTTTTTACGTCCGGTACTTACTAACAGCGTACTTTTATTGCTTTTTGTCGTCATCATTAATCCTTAAAATATTTCGTTAGAACATACTCTGCACTATGCTTAATCTTGCAAATTACACCAATAGTCGATTAAATAGCGCGAGATAGAATCAGCTTTTGGTAGCTTTAAATGCTCCCCCTCTTCGTGCCAATTGCCAAATAGAGCAAGCTCTTCACGGCTAAACCACCGCGCATCGTCTAGTTCGTCTTTATCAACCTGGATATCTTCCGTAACAGCTTCAGCGATAAAGCCCAGCATAATCGATGATGGAAATGGCCACGGCTGCGAGGCAATATACTTAACATTTTCAACCACAATGCCCGCTTCTTCCATCACTTCACGCGCCACCGCTTGCTCTAAGCTTTCGCCCGGATCAACAAAACCAGCTAAAGACGAATACATACCTGCTGCCCACACAGCTTGGCGACCAAGTAAACAGCGTTCAACACCATCAGCAAATGTACGAGTAACCACCATGATCACGGCCGGATCAGTTCGCGGAAACGTTTGGTGTTTACACCCATCATTACTACATAAACGTGAATGACCAGCTTCAACAAGCTCGTTTTCGCTGCCACAACGTCCACAAAAACGATGAGTTGCATGCCAGTAACACAAACCTCGTGCCAGTGCAGCCATTGAGCCTTGCGCGATTTCCACTTGCACCCCAAAGCGGCGAATATCAACAAACTCAGCGTCACCTATCAGCTGACTTAAGACGGCTTCGTCTAGCTTGCTTACATCAAGTGCGAAATGACTGGTTTGCTGCTCATCTAAACCTAAAAAAATCGCTTCGTTTAATGCTAAGTGACCCACATCACTAAAGCTTAAAAAAGTCACAGCAATATTATTTATATCAAATAAAGTGTGATTGTTATTCACCAATAACCAACGGCTTTGCTCATTTATTTGTGCTGCCACCCATTGTTGCTCTTTACGTAGGTTTGATGCACGGTTTAAAGGCATCTGGCTGTAATTAAGCATGCTTATCCTTTTTACTATTTAGATGGCTAAAACTACCATAACACTTACTTAAACCCAATTATTACTCACTGACAAATAGGCAAAAAAAAAGCCCTTACGGACTTTTTTAAACACACAATAAATTCTGTCGTAATTACAATGTAGCTAAATGAGCCTGTAATTTTTGATTTTCAGCTTCAATATGCTGATAAAATTCTAAATCGGCTAATTTACTTGCCGCCGCTTGATCAATTACAATCACTGCATCTTGATGAAGCTGTAGTGCCGACGCTGGACATGCAGCCATCAGTGGCCCTTCAATCATAGCGCGTACCGCATCCGCTTTATTTTCACCCGTTGCAAGTAATACGACTTTTTTCGCCTCTAAAATCGTACCAATTCCCATCGTAATTGATAACTGTGGCTGATATTCATCAGCAGCAAAAAAACGGGCATTATCATCTACCGTTGCTTTTGTGAGTGTTTTTACGCGAGTACGTGAACGCAGACCTGATGAAGGCTCATTAAAGCCGATGTGACCATTACGTCCGATGCCTAATAACTGTACATCAACACCGCCTGCTGCAACTATTTTGTCTTCGTATTCTTTGCATGCTGTAATTGGGTTTAGGGCATCCCCTGGCGGTACAAAGGTATTATCTTTGTTTATATCAATATGGCTAAACAATTGCTCATTCATAAAGTGGCGGTAACTTTGTGGATGATCGCCCGTTAAACCTAAGTATTCATCTAAATTAAACGTTGTTGCTTGTGAAAATGAAATCTCACCCGCTTTATTTTTAGCGATTAATTCTTGATATAACGCAACTGGCGTAGAGCCCGTTGCTAAACCGAGCACTGACGTTGGTTTTTTTTGTAATTGTGTTGCGAAAATATTTGCGCCATATGCTGCTACGGCTGCTGCATCATTTAAAATTACTATTTGCATATTAATTTGCTCAGTTATTAAATTAGTTGATGAAAAAATGGGATCTAAGTCCCAACCCCATGTGCAATCGGATTGGGCCTTAGATCAAACCAAACAGGGATACACTATTTGGTCAATACCATTATGACAACGCTGTCATTATTACCATTCAATTTTAGTTTGTAAAGTAAAAGTGAATAAAAATATACCTTTTTTACTGTGCTGTACATTAGCCAGCTAAACACTGACAAATATTTTGCGCTTATACATCCAATGTAATAAAAGCATTTGCACCAGCAAAAGCGCAACCACGCCAATCAGTGGCTGCCAATCGGTAGCTGCTGCTGCAATAAAGCCACCAAACACGCTATGGCTTATAAACTCCCAATTCACTAAGCTTGATGCCAAATAAATAATGATTGAGTTAGCACCAATAATCACAAACGGATAAGCTAATTTTTGGCCATTGAGAATATCAACCACTGCATAAAACACAGCCAGTAATATTGCGCTCCACCCGACTGTGACTAAAACAAATGAACTGGTCCATAATTCTTTATTAACTGGAAACTGTAAATCCCAAAGCCAACCTAAGCAAACACTCACAACACCTGCAACAAATAATATGCCTGCTGTTTGCCACTCGCCAACCTTACTTGCTCTGGCGATTAGTTGTCCTGCAAATACCCCAAACATGGCATTCACAATAGCTGGTAGACTCGATAACACGCCCTCGGGGTCGACGGCTCTATTTTGATAACTAATACCGGGTAAAAAATGCGAATCAAACCATGCATTCCAACTCCCCTGTGCACTTAAATCACCAGCGTTACCACCTGGTACAGGAATAAAACACATCAAGATCCAATACCCTAGCAGGAGAGCGATTGCTGTAAAAAGCTGTGTGCGAATACTGGTATGCCACACTAGCATTGCACAGAAAAACCATGCAATCGCTATTCGACCAAGTACACTCGCATAGCGTATTTCATCGAAGGCAAGCGGAATACCTGTGCCCCAACCATGGTTATACATCACCCCTAACCCGCACAATAGCAATAACCGCTTTAACGCTTTAGCATAAAAAACTTTTCGCTCTTGCCATGGCAGGTGATCGATGCGTTTTGGTGCTAAGCCCATCGCCACACCTGATAAAAAGATAAATAACGGAAAAATCAAATCGTAAAATGTAAATCCATGCCATGCACTGTGTAGCGTATGCGCTTCAAATACCTGCCAACCAGTCCAACCGGTTAAAACAAATAAAGCGGCAAAAATAGATTGCCCACCTAAAATCCAAAACATATCCATGCCACGTAAAGCATCAAGAGATGCTAAGCGCTTTTTACTCGGCTTTGTGTCTGTATGTGCTGTTGTCATTATTTTTACTCTTAAATAAAAAGCCCCGCGATACAACTGCGGGGTTTTTACAGGGAAACGTTACACTGCATTACCTGCAATATAAGTGGCTTTTACAAACTGATGTTCATCGAGCACCACAAAGTCTGCATCAAAGCCATCAAGTAAACGTCCCTTTTTCTTGAGGTTTAAATATTCTGCTGGATACAGTGCAGCCATGCGTAAACTTTCACTGAGGCTTACATCCAATGTATTAATGGTATTACGCACTGCACTGGCCATGTCTAATACACTGCCTGCTAATTCGCCCGTACTTGAGTTTAATCTATCCCCAGTACGAATTACTTTGCGCCCGTCAAAAAAATCAAATTCCATATCATCGGTACCCACTGGTGGCATTGCGTCAGTGACTAACATAATTTTGCCGCGCTGTTTGGTGCGAATAGCTAATTGTGCAGACAATGGATGTACATGATGCCCATCAACAATTAAGCCACACCAGCTGTTATCATGCCAAAGCGCAGCGCCAACCACGCCTGGTTCACGCGATGTAAACGGCGACATCGCGTTATATAAATGTGTAAACCCATCGGCGCCAGCATTGAGTGCCGCCATTGTCGTTGTATAGTCAGCATTAGTGTGACCTAGTGATACTTTTACACCACACGCCACTAAGCGCTCAATATCAGCAATGCTGACATTTTCTGGCGCTAAGGTAACCATTTTGATACCTAAATCTTGACGCGCATAAATGGCAAATTCTTGTTCGCTAATTGGGCGAATAAACTGCTCACTGTGTGTGCCTTTTTTTGGAAAAGACAAATGCGGACCTTCAAAGTGAATACCTAATACACCCGCGACCCCTTCGCATATTGCTTTTGCTGTTGCATCAGCAGCTGCTTGCATGGTTTCAACTTTATCGGTGATAAGTGTTGGCATCAGTGCCGTTGTACCAAATTGACCATGCGCTTTTGCGATACGATCTAAGCATTGTGTGCTTTGCTCAGCATTAAAAAATGCCCCGCCACCGCCATTAACTTGTACATCGATAAAGCCTGGCGCAACTAAACCATCTAGCTCAATAACACTGCCTGTGGTGGAAGTTTCAAGATGAAAAACGCCATTTTCAACGCTGAATAATGCATTATCTAGAAATTTTTCAGCCGTGAATAAACGTGTCGCGCGATAGAAGGTTTTCATTACAGTGCTACCTTTTGGTCTTGCTCTAATACTGATTGCTGTGCAAAATAAATTGCGCCCATTTCAGGCGGTTGCTTTGGTACTTCAACGAGTTTTGCAATTGCTGGGTCAAGCCATTGATTTAAAGGCTCTGCAAGACCACCGATCATAGATAAACGCGGAGGATTGTTCTCTAATAAACGATGCGCTAACTGACTCACGTATTGCGCTCCGTCTTTTACAATGGCTAAAGCGATTTGATCGCCTTGGTGTGCTGCATCAAATACATAGCGAGCAAGTTTTGCATAGCTACTTGACGGTTGTCCGGCCATTTGCTCTGCAATGCCCATTGCTGTGGTGACATTAAAATGCTCTTTAACCACTGGCGTCATTATCGTGTGAGGACCTAAACCATCTAGCTCCATTAACACCGCTTTAATTGCCTCTAAGCCCATCCATGCGCCACTGCCTTTATCGCCAAGTGCAAAACCATGACCGCCGTAATTCACCGACTGCCCTTTTACATATGAAAAACCACATGAACCAGTACCCGTGATTATCACAGCACCATCACCGCCTTCATGAGCCCCGATACACGCCGTATGTAAGTCAGTAGTTAAAAACATTTGTTTAAATGGGTGCTCCCACTCTGTTATTTTTTCATATAAGTTCGGTAAATTAACACCCGCCAATCCTAAACCGGCATACACTTGATGAATAGACTCTAATGGCAAACCTGCATCGCGCATCGCCAATTGTGTAGATACCATTATTGACTCTAATGTGCGCTCCAACCCATGTAATGGATTCGCAGGGCCACCTAAACCTGTTCCTAATACCCCGTTTTGCACAGAGTATATAGTTGCACGGCACTTAGTTCCGCCACCGTCGATACCAATATACAATTGGTCCTCATTCGCACTCTTAGCCATCATTTAACGACCTCTAACCTTCGTTTTATATTTGTATTAATCGCATGTTTTTTTATTATCTTAATGCGATTCACCCTCAACCAATGTTGAATTAATGTTACACAACAAATGACAGCGTTGTCATTAAGTTTTTTATAAAAAATCTCACATATCCCACATTTATCTCTAATTAACTGAATTAAATAAATAATTAATATCAATTAAATTAGTGTCGACTATCTTTTAACGTAATAATAAGGTTTAAAAATGACATTATTACCTAAAAAAAACAAAAATGGTGATTTATAACACTATTTTCATAACTTAAATGGCCAAAAAACATAAATAAAAATGCAGAATATGCATCCAGCTTACCAAAAATAATAATTTAGTAAAGATTCACTGTCGATATTGGAATATTTTTTCTAGTGGTAGATTAAAAACAATCGCGATCTTAAAAGCGACCTCCAGCGACGGTGAATACCTTGCCGCTTCAATTGCGGCAATTGTTTGACGCGTCACCCCAACGACTTCAGCTAATTGCTGCTGCGTCATTTCATTATGCTGAAACCGTAATGCACGGATCGTGTTAGTAATCGCTAATTTTGCCATTCTAACCTCTATATAATAGCCAAGCTTCGGCCCCAGCGCCGATTATCTCGCTCACCAACGCTGCGATTACTAACTGGTGAACCGGACTAATTGCAAACCCAAAATGTGGGTCAATCAGCATTGCAAACACCGCGTTCACAACGCCTAATTGTAAAATAAGTAGTGCAACACTTTTTGCTTTTAAGGCAATAGCCTGTTCGCGTTCATCTTTCGCTTGATCCGCATATTTAGTATTAAATATCGCTAAGATAATGTGCATCACAATAAGCATTACAACGGTTTGTATCGTAAGTGATATCAACAAGCCACTTGCTAATAACGGATCCATCTGAGCTTCTGGCGTCATTGATAATACTGACTGCAAGTAATTAAACAACACAACCATCGTTATGCACATCTCAAGTAACCGCGATTTTTGTGTATAACTCATATCACCCCCTTATAATAATAAATTTGATGTTAAGTATACTTAACATTAATGACTATAAGAGTGGGCTCACATCATGTCAAATATTTTTAACATGATGTTATGTTTTTAATACATTAGTTTCAAAGTAACAGGGAATCATCAATGCAAAAAAACTGTGCCGCACTTTGTTTTAATGCATCAGCCGTCAGTCTATCAGCGCCATAGACGTCACACGGTACATTATAATGATGCTGTAAATGACCCAGTAATAAGGCAAAATCCCCGTCGCCGGAGAGTAAAATAACTTTGTCGAGGTTTTTACCTTGTTCTAGCATGTCGATGGTGATGCCGACGTCCCAATCGCCTTTTGCGCTGCCATCTTTACGCTGAATAAATGGTTTTAGCTTTACCTCAAAACCAATCGCACGAAGAATATTTTGAAATTGAGATTGCTTTTCGTCCCCGCGATAAATTGCATATGCAATCGCGCAGTCTATATCATAGTCATCACTGATTTTTGCCCAAAAGGCATTGTAATCAAAGTTTTTTCGGTAGCTCTCTCGACAGGTGTAATAAATATTTTGGACATCGACAAAAATCCCCACTCTCGGCTTTTTCGCCGTTGTACTATGTATTTCTTGACTCATGCGTTATCCCTTTTAAATTAATCACGCTACTGTAGCATACCCTGATTAATTTCAAGCCCTTGCATTTAGCTTTCAAGTAACCTAAATTAGTTACATTGAAGCATGTAACCAAAATTGGTTACTTTTCTTTATGTAACTTAAATCAAGGACATTTATGATTGCGGTGATCAGCGGTGATGTGATCAAATCACAACATATTCCAAAGCACGACTACGATGCGATGCTCTACCAGCTCGACCAAAGTTTGCGAGCAATTACTCAACGCCATCTAGGACAAAGTATTATTTATCGAGGCGATGCTTTTCAGGTGCAAATAAATCAACCACCCCAAGTATGCCGTGTCGCAGTGCTGCTTTACTTACATCTTAAAGCCACCGGCTATGAAATTCGCCAAAGCCTTGCCATTGGTGAAATAGATAATGCTAGAGCCGATATTAAAACAGCAACAGGCTCTGCATTTACATTATCGGGGCGCGGTCTTGACGAAATCCATAACCAACGCTTTACTCTTAGCAGTATTGATGAACTCAAAAATGATGGCTTAACCCTTAATCTAGCTTTTATTGACGTGCTCCTGAGCAAAATGACACACAAACAAGCGAATGCCTTATATGTCTATTTAACCGCAGAAAACAATCAACATAGTGAACTTGCTAAACAATTAAAAACCAGTCGTGAGAATGTGACCAAGTTACTTAATCTTGCACATTATCAGTTGATCGAGCGTTTTTTAGACTATGCAGAGCAGGCCATTGCTAATGCCGTGATAGGAGTAAAAAAATGAGTTTTATGTTGTTATTAGTTGCATTATTTATCGGTCATATTATAGCTGATTTTTATTGGCAGCCAATGAGTTGGGTTAATAACCGTAATACACGTCACTTTCGTGCTAAAAAACTGTACTTGCATGTGCTAGTGCACGGTCTAACTACGGCAGCAATTGTCAGCTGGTGGGAGTTTAGTTTTGGCTGGCAAGAGCTCTCGCGTATCGGTATTGCCACAGCTATTGTTATCGTGACCCACTACTTAATTGATTTAGCAAAATCATATTCAAACAAAGGAGTTGTGCCATTTATCATTGATCAACTTGCTCATCTTGTCGTGATACTACTACTGACTGTGTGGTTGAGCGACAACAGTGAATTTATTACCAGCATTTGGCAATGGCTGATAACCCCCACTACATTATGGGTGCTATGTGGCTATTTACTGGTATTGAGTCCCAGTGCTGTGTTCATTCGTATGATGTTAGAGCGTCTCACTACCGGGTTTAGCTCCACAGGAAGTTTACCAGCAGCGGGGCAAAGTATTGGCATGCTTGAGCGAGTATTAATGCTTACATTTATTTTGCTAGATCAGTTGGCTGGCGTTGGCTTTTTATTAGCAGCAAAATCGGTATTTCGCTTTGGCGACTTACGTGCCAGTAAAGATAAAAAACTCACCGAATATGTTATGCTCGGTACACTTTTAAGTGTCACCGTCACCTTATTTATTGGCTTAGCAGTTAATTATCTTAAAGCATTATAGAAATAAAAAGCATAAAAAAACGCGCCAGCTTAGGCGCGTTTTTTATCAAAATATTATTACGTGTTACTCACGCCATCATTACCAGAGCGACGACGTTGACCACTGCCACCAACAGATTGACGCTTAGCCCATGGGTTTTGTGTTTGCTCACCAGCGGCTTTAGCAGCAGGTTTTTTACCTGAGCCACCACGGCGTGGGCCGATGCCATTACCGCCGTTATTATTTGGCTTTTTGCTATCAGACTTAGGTTTAGAAAAAGGCTGACCCGCTTTTTTAGGCTTTTTAGGTTTGATAGGTCGTGCATCAAGCTCTCTTTCAGGCACTCCTTTTGTTGGCTCAAAACCAGCTTCTTTTGCACGTGGGATCAATTCACCGATAAAACGTTCAATACCGTATAAGTCATCAGCATCTTCCGGTGTTACAAATGAAATTGCGTCGCCAGATGCACCCGCACGGCCGGTACGACCAATACGATGCACATAATCTTCATACACATTAGGCAAATCATAGTTAACTACATGTGGCAGTTCAACAATGTCTAAACCACGGGCAACAATATCCGTTGCCACAAGTACGCGTACTTCGCCACTTTTAAAGCCTTCAAGCGCTTTAACACGCGCGCCTTGAGATTTATTACCATGAATTGCAGCGCCAACAATATCATCGCGCTCTAACTGCTTTACTAAACGGTTTGCACCATGTTTAGTGCGGCTAAATACCAACACTTGTTGCCAATCATTAGTACGAATTAAATGACTTAACAAGGCGGTTTTACGTGCTTTATCTACCGCATAAACGCATTGGGTAACACTTTTTGCCGTGGTATTTTTTGCAGCGACTGAAATTTCGACCGGATCATTAATAAGCCCTTTCGCAAGCGCTCTAATATCGTCTGAGAACGTCGCTGAGAACATCAAGTTTTGACGTTTAGCCGGTAACTTGCTGATGATACGTTTAATGTCATGAATAAAGCCCATATCAAGCATACGGTCAGCTTCATCAAGCACCAACACTTCGAGGTTATCGAACTTCAAGGCATTTTGGTTATGCAAATCCATTAAACGACCCGGAGTAGCAACTAAAATATCTACGCCTTTGCGTAAACGCATCATTTGCGGATTAATTTTAACACCACCGTACACAACAAAAGAACTGATATTAGAATGCTTAGCATACTCTTCAACGTTCTCGCTTACTTGTAATGCCAGCTCACGGGTTGGGGTTAAAATTAAAGCACGAACTTGGTTAACCTTGGCTTTTTGGCCTGTTGATAAGCGCTCAATTAACGGTAAAGTGAAACCCGCTGTTTTACCTGTACCAGTTTGCGCTGCAGCCATAACATCACGACCTTCAATGATCGCTGGAATGGCTTGAGCCTGAATTGGTGTTGGCGTTTCATAGCCCTTTTCTAAAACCGCATTAACTAAAGACTGTGATAAACCTAACCCATCAAAACTCATATTTTCTCTCAATAATTTTAAGGCCCAATCGGCCAATGGCGCATTATACCGATCGTACGCAATAATGCATGGTATATTCACGTTTGAAATAGCGTCAGCCAAATTTAACTAGCCACATCACACTATAACTCACTAAAAAAACACAACCTTAAAAAACAAAAAAGCGGCACTGTGGCCGCTGTTGAAAAGCTATCATCACTTGAGTGATGCTATTTAACACCTAACTCACGCAGACGCTCTTGTAAGTAACTGTCAGCAGTATAACGCGCTGATAACACCACATCTGGACGCGGGTGCAAAAATAACGGCAAAGAAATACGTGACTTAGATGACGCTTTGCCAGTAGGGTTAATAACACGGTGAATAGTCGACGGGAAATAACCACCTGACGCTTCTTGCAACATGTCGCCAATGTTAATAATTAAACTGCCAAAATCGCATGGCACATCTAACCAACCGCCATCTGTTTTTTGTACTTGCAAGCCTGGCTCATTTGAAGCAGGTAATACCGTTAATAAATTAATATCACCATGTGCAGCAGCACGAATAGCGCCAGGTTCTTCATCACCTGTCATCGGCGGGTAATGTAATATACGTAATAATGTTTGCTCTGAATCAGCAATCATATCTTTTAAATCGATTGAAAACTTAGCACGCACATCCGCTGGTGCTTCAGCTTGCACCCAGCTTAACAATGTCGCAGCAAACTCATTGGCTAAACGATAATATTCGCGAATATCTGCTTCTAACTGCGCTGGTACACGGCCTTTTGGATAAACATGAAAATATTCTTTAATATCTTTAACTGTAAAGCCTTTTGCAACTTCTGATACCGAAGGCGGAAAGTAGCCATCTTGAGTGTCTTTAGAGAATAAGAATTCATGTTTTTGTTCAGAATTAAAAAAATCCTGCCAATTTTTATAAATTGATTCAACAAGAGACTGTGGAATTGGGTGGTTTTTTAATACACCAAAGCCCGTATTTCTAAGAGACTCAACAAATTGAGCGGCCGCATCGCTCGCTTTATAATCAACGGTAGGTAATTGCATGTTCGTATCCAATGAATTAAGTTGTTAAAAGCCTTTGCTAATCATAGCAGTTGCTCCATTGTAGCGCTTCGCGAGCATAATAAAACGGGCAAAAAAACATAAGGACTTATGTCCTCTTTAGCTGGGTGAGCGTTTATTACTTGATGCAAATCAAAATGTTGCTATTGTGGATAAAACGCCAAAACAACTGTAATTATAAACGCACTTTAATGGTCTATTCTTCACTAACCTCTTTCATTAAGCAAAGGTAACCTATGCGCCAAAAAATTTCGTTCAAAAGTGGTGATTTAACACTCGCCGGTCAGCTTGAAACACCCGCCAGTGATATTAAATTTTATGCCTTGTTTGCCCATTGTTTTACCTGTGGTAAAGATATAGCCGCAGCAAGTCGAATTAGCCGAGCACTCACTCAACAAGGTATTGCGGTATTACGCTTTGATTTTACTGGCCTTGGTAATAGCGACGGTGATTTTGCCAACAGTAATTTCTCATCAAATATCCAAGATTTAATTGCCGCGGCAGATCACTTACGTGAACACTTTAAAGCGCCACAATTATTAATCGGTCATAGTTTAGGGGGCGCAGCGGTACTAGCAGCTGCCGAACACATTGCTGAAGTACAAGCCATTACCACCATAGGCGCACCATCAGATGCGCAACATGTAGCGCATAACTTTGCCGCTCATCTTGATGAAATTAATAGCAAGGGCGAAGCCAAGGTAAATTTAGCAGGGCGAGAATTTACCATTAAAAAACAGTTTGTGGACGACATTGCCAATTACGACCACAGCCATATCAGTAAATTAAAACGTGCTTTATTAGTTATGCACTCCCCTATTGATGCCACAGTAAATATCTCTGAAGCTGAAAAGATTTACGCCGCGGCTAAACATCCAAAAAGCTTTATTAGTCTGGATAACGCCGACCACTTACTCACTAACAAAGACGATGCTGACTACGCAGCAGACGTTATAGCATCATGGGCAAAACGTTATGTGGATTTTGATAAAAACCAGTACAGTGCCAAACTTAGCAGCGGCAATGTATTAGTTGAAGAGAAAGATCATGTCTTTACTCAGCATGTAAGTACCAAGGATCATACTTGGCTGGCTGATGAACCACTAAGTGTTGGCGGTAATAATTTAGGCCCAGACCCTTATCATCACTTACTTGCTGGACTTGGTGCATGCACCGCAATGACTTTACGTATGTATGCAAGTCGTAAAAACTTGCCACTTGAACACGTAAAGATAGAACTGGACCACAGCCGTGATTATCACGCCGATTGCGATAACTGCGAGCAAACCGACAAACTCGAAGCCATCACCCGTAAAATCACCTTAGTAGGCGATTTGAGTGACGCTCAGCGCCAGCGCCTATTAGAAATTGCCGACAAATGCCCTGTGCATAAAACCCTGCATAACAACCCACTGATTGTAAGTGAGCTGGTTGATTAACAACAAACTTCCCGCTTAGGCATTTGATTTATACACCTGAAATTTGGTATTTTTATCATTTGCCTACCAACCACCTCCGCCACCTCCACCTCCTCCTCCGCCAGAAAAACCGCCACTACTGGAGAAGCCTGAACTCGACATAGAGGATGAAACACTTGAGTTTCCCAAAGCTGAATAACTCATTCCATCTACACAATTAAGAAATTCTGTCTGGTCAGAAAAACCACCTGAAAACCACATCGGTGTATATCTATAAGGATTGAGAGATTCTGAAATTTTCTTCTTTTTACGTCTTTTTTGTTTTCTAAATTGTCCTCTTTTAAACCTAAGAACATTATCAAATCGAGCACACCATTCATCATGCAAATCCAGCGAAATTGCATACGGTAAAAATTTCTCATATTCAGTTTCAGTGAGCAAGAGATCGTCTTCAGGCAGTTTTTTAGCGGATATATATTTTCGTATTTGCATTGAACTTACCAGTAATGGCTTCCCGTATTGGGAGGGGCCGCGATTTAAAGATAATGCAGTTATACTAAGTAACAATAAAAAAGCCATCGAGATCGACAACAAGGGTACAAAACTACAAAGAAGCCACATCCAAGGAAGCCAAGTAATACATATAAGTAAGCACTTTTTTTCCCACTGTGGCTCAACATTCTCATCAGTGTCCTCAAAAATACTTTCGTAAATAGCCAACCATATAATGCACACGGGAGCAGTCATAAGAATAACAAGCGGCCCCCACAGAATATCAGTCCAATCTGAAACGCCAAATATCAATTGCAAGCTAACAAATACCGACGACAGAGCAACAGTAAAAAGTGTGTATTTAATATTCCACGTAAAAATACTTGTCGCTTTTAAGTCTTTGCTAATCGCACTAGAAAAAAGTTTAAAGAGTTCTCGATTTTTCTTTCTATTTTCACGGCTAACTTGGTAACTCCCACCCTGTTTAATAACCCAATCGAGAATACATTGTTCATTTTTTGGTAAAGGAGTGTTTGGTAGGTTTGTCTTAAGTGATAATGTTAATGTATGGGTATAAAATGAACCTTCTTTAATACCACTATCAGAGGGGAGGTATTCATATTTTATGCCTAGATAGCCTTTAATAGCTAAGTGAGTGCTGGCAGAAGTTAAATCTCTCATTGTACTATTTGAAAAAATTGCGTGGTTTAATATGTAATTAATTATTGCAGGGCTAATTTCACTGGGCACATCAGTAATATCTGGAGTATCGACATTTTCATCTGGATATATACCAACCTTACGCCAAGACCAATAAACAAAACCACCCACCGTACCCGAAAACGTGATAAGCAAAATCCACTCTAAAAAATCCAGTAAAAATATAAAATAAAATACCGAAGGTTGATCTATTATATCTTTAGGAAGCGCGAGAACAATTGTCATCCCCTCCCCTAAACCTAAGTCTTGCGTAGCAGTAAACCTAAATTGATTTTGTACTGGATTATCAACAATATAATTATCTTCTTTCTCTGTGTAAGAGCCGGTATAGGCTTTGTACTTTAGGACGCTGGTTTGTTCTGGTAGGTTAACTACAACCATTGACTTCTCTATT
This sequence comes from Pseudoalteromonas sp. SR45-6, assembly GCF_014163545.1. Classification (NCBI taxonomy): domain Bacteria; kingdom Pseudomonadati; phylum Pseudomonadota; class Gammaproteobacteria; order Alteromonadales; family Pseudoalteromonadaceae; genus Pseudoalteromonas; species Pseudoalteromonas sp. SR45-6. The sequence continues at coordinate 33,759 of NZ_JACJDM010000022.1, read as the reverse complement.
GAAGTTGCCCATTGATGAGGAATGGCATTAAAATATAACTCATCATAATTTTCAAAAAACCGAATTTCATCTGATAGTTGATAAGTAATAATAAAGCTAGCAGGCCCATAATCTAACTCTTTTTTAGGATCACCTACTTTTATGATTGCGTTGCCATTTGAAATGGTTGCTTGATAAGGTATTGATGTATTATTTAACTGAGCACTTAGCATCTTGAAGCCAGCTAAATATTCACCACCATAACGGCCCTCAAGTAATAATGGGATTCGTCTATAAATACCATGCTTGAATATATAACCACCGGCCGTTATATCAAACTGCTCAGTGACTATTAGATTGCCATTGGGTTTTACATCAATTGTTACATGTAATCCAGCTGTTGAATCAGCCTCCCTTGCTTCTGCATAAGAAGGCATCAACATAATTAAAAGTAAAAAAATTATGCTTCCTTGCAAAAAATATTTCATTGTTAGTTTGATCCTTTTAAACAACACTTATCTTTTCATTAGATGCTTAATATAATAAAAACTCTTTTATATTTTTTTTCATTTCATTTATTAAATCAGCAGGCCCACCATCATACATATCATTATGGCGTGAGTTCTCTATCGAAATCTGCGTAACCGGATACTGTGCTAATTCATCTTCATTGAGTAATACCTGATTATCCGCAGGGTAATCACTGCCACGTAACGTTAAAACCCGAATGTTTTTATTGCGAGGTAACAACATACGCCGATGATCAAGCGTGATAATTTGACTCACTTGCTTGGGATAAATCGCCGCGTAAAGCGCAGCTATATCACCGCCATTAGAATGACCAAATAACGTTAACCGCGTAAAATCATACTCTGGGTAGCGAGAGCTCAACTCGGTCACTAAAAATTTTAGAGTGACCACACCACGATGCCAGTTTTCCATACGAGTGGCCATATAAGGTGGCGTGCGGTTGAGCGCAGGATCGCTGTCTAATTCATGGGCTACAGCAATGGTTAAATAGCCCTTAGCTGTAAATATATCAGCCGCAAACTGATAGTCAGTATGCGCAATACCATATCCGGCATTAATAAATACCACAGGGCATTTTGTTTGTTGGCTACAATGCTCGTTATATGCTGGTAATGAAATACTGATCGGGATCGCGCGGTCACGCGCTTTATCAACAATCATTTCGCTGTTTGTTGCGGAACTGGCGACGGCACTGACTATGAGAAAAAAGAAGCTCACAAGGTACTTAAAAGGTAGTGGCATTAATTTGCTCGACTTATTTTATTTAAATTATAAAGTACTTTAAGCTTTTGAATATTAATTGCAATAAAACGAGGTACCTAAAACAGCAGAAGAGTTTTAAAGAAAAAAATAATTATTATAAATTTATGCGATAATAGTCGTATTGTCCTAACGTCTATTTAGAAAAGAACCTATCCATGAAATCATACAACAGCATCGAACAGCGTATCGATATTTTACAAAGCAGAATTGAAGCGTATCAAGATGAAATCGAAACGCTAGAAACAGAGCCAAAAAATAATAACGAGCGTATTATTTTCAAATTTATCGAAACAGGCAGCACCGGCAAGACTAAAGATTTTGTGCGTGAATTAGGCATAAAATCACCACGCGATAGTTTGTATTCATCAGGTGATGTATCAAAACTCATCAAAGATGGCGCCAGTGATATTTCCCCTGCATTACTTGAAATTGCCCGCGCACTTGCCAGCGCACGAAATAAAAATGGCCCTGCCTGCTAATTAAGCAATTAGATTAGCCGTGTCATAACGGCTAATCCACCAGCTCGATATCTAGACCGCTGAGTAAGTTTAACGCTGCAAAGCGCTCAAACTTAGCCCGACTGACATTATTATTTTTAATATCAATATTAAAATACATCGCACCGACAAAGTTTACTTTACTCAAGTTTGTTTGCTGAAACAGACTATCTCTAAAATCAGTGTTACTAAAATCACTGGTAGCTAAATTAGCCTGTCTAAAATCAACATCTTTGGCAAAACAGTCAGTCATGATCAAGCCTTTTAACTGTAACTCATAAAACGAGCTATGACTAAGTTGGCAATTTTTAAAATTCACCGATGAAGTAAGTGCCAATTGTGGCCAATTTACCTGCGCCCATTGAATACTGTTGAGCTTACAATCAACAAAGCTGACTTCTTCTAACGAACTATAACCCCAATTTAAATCGCTTAAATTACAGTTAATAAATTCGCACTCAATAAAACGACAATTACTAAATTGACTATGACTAAAATCACATTCAATAAACTGGCACTGTTCAAATTCAATGTCACTAAAGTGCTGCGTGCTGGCAACACATTTTGAAAATTGCTGATCGAAATAATCGAACTCTTTAAACACTCGAATGCTTAACCTCTAAATCGTTTTTCAAAGCAAGAACTGCGATATAGATCAACCCAAAAATAGGAATAATCGCTAATAGCCCACCAATTACAGTAACAATAACCGGTGTTGTTGTTTTTCTTTTACCAAGGCGATAACTTATCCACGTAAAAAATGGGATGCATACTATAACTATAAATACCAAAGCCAAAAACCCACCAAGCAAAGTCGCACTAATATTCATTTACTATCCTTAATATATTTTTATTAAACGATTTTGATTACACCATAAAAAAACCCTTAAGCCTACACTTAAGGGTTTTAAATCAATTGCAAGATTAAGTGCTAATTCATCACTTATTCTGCTGATTTTTCAGCTTTTTCAACAACACTAATAGCAAGCTCTGTAAGCGAATCTGCATTTGCTTTACTTGGTGCGTTAGTTAACAAACACGACGCTTGGGTAGTTTTAGGGAAAGCAATCACGTCACGAATATTATCAGTACCACACAGCAACATTGCTAAACGGTCTAAACCGAACGCTAAACCAGCATGTGGTGGCGTACCGTATTTTAACGCTTCAAGTAAGAAACCAAACTTGTCTTGCTGCTCTTGTGCATCAATACCTAGGATTCTAAACGCTGCTTCTTGCATATCTGTATTATGAATACGTACCGAACCACCACCTACTTCGTAGCCATTTAGTACCATATCGTATGCATCTGAAATAGCCGCTGCTGGGTTTGCTTCAAGTTCGCTTGCATTTACATCTTTTGGTGCTGTAAATGGGTGATGAACAGCATGCAATGTACCTTCGTCGTCTTCTTCAAACATTGGGAAGTCAACAACCCAAAGTGGAGCCCAGCTATTTAGATTAGTGATCTCTAAATCAAGGCCAATCTTAATACGTAGCGCGCCCATAGCTTCGTTTACTGTGTTGCGTTTATCAGCACCGAATAAAATGATGTCGCCAGTTTGTGCGTTAGTGCGTGCAAGAAGTTCGTTGATCACCTCTTCATTTAAGAACTTAGCGATTGGCGATTGCACGCCTTCAGCGCCTGCACCGCGGTCGTTTACTTTCATCCACGCAAGCCCTTTCGCGCCATAAATACCGATGAATTTAGTGTAGTCATCTAGTTGCTTACGCGAAAGTGATGCACCGCCTGGTACTGTTAATACAGCAACACGGCCTTTTTCATCATTGGCAGGACCAGAAAAAACTTTAAACTCGACGTCTTTTACTAAATCGGCAACGTCAATTAATGTCATTGGGTTACGTAAATCTGGCTTATCAGAACCATACAGGCTCATTGCCTCAGCGTAAGGCATGATTGGGAACTCGCCTAAATCCACGTCTAGCAATTGCTGCCACATTTCGCGGATCATTTTTTCTGTGATACCACGTACCTGAGCAGAGCTCATGAACGAGGTCTCTATATCGATTTGAGTAAACTCAGGCTGACGGTCAGCACGTAAATCTTCATCACGGAAACATTTAACAATTTGGTAGTAACGGTCAAAACCCGACATCATCAACAATTGCTTGAACAACTGCGGAGACTGCGGTAATGCGTAAAAACTGCCTTTGTGAACACGGCTAGGTACTAAATAATCGCGCGCTCCTTCTGGGGTAGCTTTTGTAAGTACTGGCGTTTCGATATCTAAGAAATTATTTTCATCTAAGAAACGACGCACAAAGCTGCTAGCTTTAGCGCGTAGTTTAATACGGTCACTCATTTCTAAACGGCGAAGGTCTAAGTAACGGTATTTTAAGCGACGCTCTTCAGAGTTTACCTGATTAAAATCAAGTGGTAATGGCTCTGAACGGTTGATGATAGTAAGGCCTGTGCCTAAAATTTCAACTTCACCAGTTGCCATATCTTTGTTGATTTGGCTGTCAGGACGTGCGCGAACTACACCTTTTAATTGTACGCAAAATTCTTGACGTAATGTATTCGCGGTATCCATTAAGCCTTCAACTTCAGGATCGAATACAACTTGTACTAAACCTTCTCTATCGCGTAAATCGACAAAGATAAGTCCACCAAGGTCACGTCGTTTGTTGATCCAACCACATAGTTCAACTTCTTGATCTACGTGAGTTTTATTTAGCTGTCCGCAGTATATAGAGCGCATAGTTTTCCTGTCAGTGTAAAGACGAATAGCCGCTTCCCCTAAGAATTGCTGTTTTTGAGGGAGAATAAGCCACTATTTATAAATCATTTTAGGGGGAGCATTATACCCAAGTTACTTGAAAATGCGAGCTCGACAGCAGCTACTATGCTTTCAATTTATAGATTTGATATACTAACCAAAACACACAATCAGTTAACCGTTTTATGTTGTATTTAGGGTGTCCGCAGTGGTCAAGTACCGCGTGGAAAGGCAATTTATTATCAAGTCACTGCAAAAATGCCGATATGTTGCACGAATACGCACAGGTGTTTAATTCAGTCGAAGGCAATACCAGCTTTTATGCCGATCCTAGTGTTGAATCATTAAATCGCTGGCGTGATGCTGTCGGCAATGACTTTAAATTTACTTTTAAATTCCATCGACGCTTTAGTCATGAATTACAGCTTACTCATATCGATGACGAACTCACTGCATGGTTTAATTTATTCGAGCCAATATTGTCTCATGTTGGGCAGATCATGTTGCAGCTACCAAGTAGTTTTAGCCCCAAACAACTGCCGTTATTAGCACAGTTTATTGCCAAGCTACCGACAGGTTTAAACTACGGCGTTGAAGTTCGCCACCCCGAATTTTTTAAGAAAGGCGCAGCCGAAATTGCCTTTAATCAGCTATTAATAGCAAACAATGTCAACCGTATCTCAATGGACACCCGCGCATTATTTGCAGTTAAGCCAAACACTGAAGCACTCATCGATGCCCAACAAAAAAAGCCCCATTTACCCGTGCATGCCATTGCAACAGGCAATCAACCTATGGCCCGCTTTGTGATTGCCGATTTAGATCATGACTATAAAAGCTATTACCAACCGTGGCTTAAAAAAGTAAAACAATGGCTTGATGAGGGTAAGCACCCGTATGTATTTTTTCATACTGCAGATAACCGCCAAGCACCATTATTAGCACGCGAGTTTTGCCAAGATTTAGGTTACCAGCACCCCGTGCTAAACCCTTTCACTGGTGAAAAAGAAGCCAGTCAAGCCAGCCTTTTTTGACTCGCGTTGAAAATTAATTAACTACAAAGAAGTATTGAATGAGTGATTTTAAACGCTATTTTAGCGGCTATCCAGAGCAAATTGTAACGCAAGTAATGCAGCTTATTGAAAATGATAAACACGGCGCGTATTTAACTAAAAAATACCCAAGCTCCCATAATATTACCAGTGACAAGTCGTTATACGCATACGCCACTGAGCTTAAAAAGCGCTATTTAAAAAATGCGCCACCGTTTGGCCGCGCCGCGTTTAAAAAACAAGGCGATATGGTCACTAACGCGCTAGGTACTCATACGTATCGTATGCAAGGTAAAACCCGCAAGCACGATTTAGCCATCAACAGTGATTTACTGCGTGCACCAGAGGAATTACTCAAAGCTTTAGTAGTACACGAGCTCGCCCACTTTAAGGAAAAAGACCACAACAAAAGCTTTTACGCCCTGTGCTGCCACATGGAGCCAAGCTACCATCAACTCGAATTAGATTTACGGATTTTTTGTGTACTAGTAGCTGAAGGTAAAAACCCTTACACATAAAAATAACTGAATCAAAAAGTACATAGCCGTACAGTTAACATATAAATACTATGCAAGATGAGTACGGGAGATTTCTTCATTTACCCAATGTAGTAATTGCTTTATCGCTTTTGAAAGTACCTGATTTTGCCTCACTATATAACCTAAACTGGTAGTTGGAAATTGCGGTAATGCGGTCACTGTAGTAGTTAGATTTGCTTTACTGCGCAGGGAAAACTCTGGCACGATGGCAACGCCAAACCCCGCTTCAGCCCAATCAATTTGCGCATCGACACTGCCCACTTCCATCACCCGGTAATTTGGTAAGTTTAAAGATGGCAAGGCACTATCGAGCAAGTCTCGGGTTCGCGTATCATGGCCGAGTAAGATTAATGTTGGCGGCTCAGTCAATGTAACATTGTTATCGTTTTTGGCTTGCTGCCATAACTTTAAATGATTACCTAATGCACACCATTTTATCTGCTGTAATTGCGTAAAATGCAGCGGCTCACTTTCTTTTTGGGCAATCACAAACCCTAAATCGGCTTCAGCACTTTTAACCAATGCTGACGCTTGCGAAGACGTTGTATTGAGCAAAGTAAAGTCAATCCCAGGAAACTGGCGCTTAAAAAGCTGAAAAGGCTCAATCAACAATAAACGAGAAATTATATCACTGGCGGCAATTGTCAGTGTGCCTTGGCTGAGATCATTAATCGCATTTAAGTCAGATTGGCAAACCTGTAATTCCCATAAGGTTTTTTGTCCAGACTCTAATAGCCGTAAACCCGCTTGGGTCAAACTAAAAGGATTACGTTCTATCAGTTTAACCCGTGTCGTTTTTTCTAACTGCTTAATATGCAAGCTAACATTTGGCTGTGTCATATGCAGCGCATTGGCTGTTTTACCAAAGTGCTTTAACTCAGCCAATGTGACAAAAGTTTTTAACCAGTGAATATCTAGCATCTTTATGACCTTAATGGTGTGAAATCGATATGAAATTCTTATCAAGATAATAATTATAATTAATTTCTCTTATTTTAATAGAGCGCATACCATATTCGTTCAATCAATTTGGAGATTAAACTATGCCGTCAATTGTTGTTGTAGGTGCAAACTGGGGTGATGAAGGCAAAGGCCGTATCGTCGATTTTCTAGCTGAGAACGCATCTGCTAGCATTCGCTTTCAAGGTGGTAATAACGCCGGACATACCGTTGTGAATGACTTTGGTACGTTTAAACTACACCAATTACCAAGCGGTATTTTTAATCCTGATTGTATTGCAGTACTAGGCCCAGGCATGGTGATAAGCCCTGGCGCATTAAGCGAAGAAATAGCCGAAGTTAACGCCGCCGGTGTTGATGTAAAATTATGTATTTCTGATCGTGCAACGTTATGCTTACCATTACACGCCCTTGAAGATACCCTCGAAGAAGTGCGCTTAGGCGATGCTGCTTACGGCTCTACTCGTCAAGGAATTGCACCTGCATACGGCGACCGAGTAATGAAAAAAGGCATTTTAGTTGGCTGGTTAAATCAGCCAGACGTTTTATTAGAGCGTATTCAATTTATGCTGGATTGGAAAATGCCACAGCTAAAAGCCCTTTACCCAAGCTGTGATTTTTCACAAACAGCTGAACAAATGACTGAGTGGTTATTAGCTGTCAGCGCTCCTTGGCGTGAATTTATTTGTAATGTAACGGAGCCTTTAAAAGCACTGCAAAAGCAAGATGCCAACTTATTGTTTGAAGCGCAACTAGGCGCAGGCCGCGATTTAGTTTACGGCGAATACCCGTATACTACATCATCAAACGTGACTGCTGCCTATGCAGGAATTGGCAGCGGGCTGCCAGCTTTGCGCCCTGAGCGTGTTATCGCTGTGGCTAAATCATTTAGCTCATCTGTTGGTACAGGTACACTCGTTACCGCCATGGCAGAGCAAGACAATTTTCGTGAAAGCGCGAACGAATATGGCGCAGTGACTGGCCGCCCACGTGATATGGGTTATTTTGATGCAGTTGCCACCCGTAACGGTGTTGAATTACAAGCAGCCACTGAAATCGCTTTAACCAAAATTGATTGCCTATCTGGCATGAAAGATTTAAAAATCTGCGTTGGTTATGCAGGCGATCACAGCGAAAACCCTATTTGGCCACAAACAGCGGCTTTAACGCCAATCTATGAAAGCATGTCAGCGTGGGATGAAGATATTACCGGTTGTCGTACCTTCGACAGTCTGCCTGCTGCAGCGCAGCATTATGTAGAACGCATCGAAGCACTGATGGGAGTACCTGTAAGTATGGTGTCTGTAGGCCCTGAGCGTGAGCAAATGATTATCCGCTAAACACTCAATTGCTATAACCCAAGTGGTTTTATAAACCACTTGGGTTATACGCTAGGCAATTGCAGATTTTCATCCACTATCTGAACAAAAATATTTTGAGTCAGTTATTCAAAAATATTAATCATTCCATCATAAAATAATTGATTGTCACCACAAGTGTATTTAAAGCACATTTAAACTCGATTTAACGCGTTCTAGTACAACGGTGGTTCTAAATGATTTGATATTATCGTTCTCATGAAAAAACTTATCACAAATCTCTTGAAAGCGCTGCATATTAGGCACAACTAATATCAGTACAAAATCAGCTGCACCCGTAACATAATAGCATTGCTGCACTTCAGGACCTGAAAAACGTTGCTTTAGTAGCTCAAGCTCAGAAATATGTGTCCTGTTAACCTCCACTTCTACTAAAATAGTGATAACTTGATTTAGCTTATCTGGGTCTAAAATCGCCACATTTGATACAATATAACCACTTCCCCTGAGTTTATGGATACGGCGCTGCACCGAGGCGGTTGATAGATGTACCGCTTCAGCCAGTTTTCGAAGTGGAGTTTGGCAATCTTTCTGGACTAATTCTAAAAGCGCATAGTCATAGCGATCTAGTTTCATAATATCTCAAGGTGATAAATTTTCTCGCAAACAGTACTTTTTTAGAGCCCATTTATCAATGGTATTGAAATAAAATATACACACCTAATCTCTTCTATATACCGACTATGCAAAACTCTACTAAAACTTCATTGGGAGTTACTTTAAATATAATTTCATCAGCACTTTTTGCACTAATGTTTGCTTACACTTCACTGTTAAATGAACTTCAAGGTCAAGAAACATATGGTTGGCGAGTTTTATTTACGGTGCCATTTTTAACTGTTTTTATTCTACTAAAAGGTTACTGGCCACTAGTACTGGGCATATATACGAGGGTGCGATATGAAAAGTATTTTTGGCTAACACGGCTCCTTTCATCTTTTTTAGTTGGTGTACAATTATGGCTATTCATGTGGGCACCCGTAAATGGATATGGTTTAGCGGTTTCATTAGGCTACTTTATCATGCCAATTACTATGGTAATTATCGGACGGCTTGCTTTTCAAGAGCGTTTAACCCCGCATCAAAAAGTAGCATGTTTATTTGCTCTCATAGCTATTTTAAATCTATTAATTGTTTCTCAATCATTTTTGTGGCCGGTTTGGGTTGTATGCATAGGTTACCCTATTTATTTTTGGCTACGAAAAAAAACCAACACTAATAACATTGGTTGCACATGGGTTGATATGCTCTTGAGCCTTCCTATAGCCTGTTATTTTATCTTTGCCAATGGACAAGTTGTCACGGAGTTAACCGTAAATTTAACATTGCTTTATTTAGTAGTAGGCCTTGGGGGGATTAGTGCTCTAGCGCTTTCGTTTCAATCCCTATCTGCCCCCTATTTAAATTTAAGCCTTTTTGGTTTACTCGTTTATGTTGAGCCTGTGCTGCTATTAATAGTGGCGATTCTTTTAGGCGAGACTATCAACCAAAAGGATTGGCTTACGTACATAGCTATTTTGCTTGCGGTCGTCACATTAATTCTTGAAGGTATAAGAAAGTTACATTTAACTCATTATCGCTAACATTGCTTACTTCTTATATTGCAACGAGGTTTATCAGTAATCCCTTAAGGCCCGCACCACAAACCAAAAAGCGCAAGGTAAACTCGCGCTTTTGTTGTGTTATTTAAAGCTTAAAGTTTTAAAGCTTCGTAGCTTTATAAACCAAGTTCTGCCATAAAGTCGTCATCTAAATCACTTGCTTTAGCAGCATCATCAGCAGCTTTTTGTTTTTCTGCTTTATGCTTTGCTTCGTTTTCAATGATGTCATCTGGGTCAATAGCTTCAGCAATATCAAAATCGTGCAATTTGATAAACTCAGTTTTATCCATTGCTAATTCTAAATAAAAGATATTTTGTTTACTGGTGGTAAATGTCACGCGCCGTGCTTGCGGTCTATCCATCGTAGTATCGACCGAAATCTGTACTTGCTTGTTGATGGCCATCATCTTCGGTTGATTTTGGGTAATTGAAGTATGTAACTGCTCGCGTACCTTTGAAGTAAAATCACCAACGATTTGGTTCATCAATTCACCGAGTACATTTGATACATCGTCAGATAAATGACTGTGAGCGAGTTCTTCTTCAGGCATCCCCATATTACGCATGTAATCATGATAAATCTCCATCGCCGCTTGCGAGGTGAAATTAGTAATTACCAGTCCTGTAAATCCGCCATCAAATAATACAAAACAACCGATATCAGGACGCATACAGGTGCGGGTTATTTTTTGTACCATTGCTGAGTAGCTAATACTATTACCACTTGCCGATGACAATACACTCGTTACAGAATGACAAAGAGTTGCCAATATATCATCTGTGCTGATCACTTTACTTTTGCTCATAAACTTCTCTTTTTCTACTTGTTATTCATTATTCTAGCCAAGCTACTGAAATTATCACTGACTATCCAGCATAAAATGCTAAAATAGCCCTATTATTTTTCAAGAGACTGTTTGTGTGAACATAAAAGACAGCATTTATGCCACTGAGCAAGCGGTTAAAGACTTTAGCTTTGACCAACATGTAGTAGAAGTTTTCCCAGATATGATCCAGCGCTCAGTTCCGGGTTATGCAACCATTGTTAGTACGATGGGTAAATTGGCCGGTGAATATGCGCAAAGCAATTCAAACCTTTATGATTTGGGCTGTTCCCTTGGCGCAGTAACATTAAGCATGCGCCGTAATATCCGCACTGATAATTGCCATATTATTGCCGTTGATAATTCACAAGCCATGGTTGAGCGCTGTAAATTACATTTGCACGGCTTTCGCTCAGAAGTGCCTGTTACAGTGACGCTTGGTGATATTAATGAGCTAAATATTGAAAACGCGTCAGTGGTCGCCATGAACTTTACTTTACAGTTTATTCCACCCGCACAGCGCCAAGCCGTGCTTGAAAAAATATACGCGAATTTAAAACCCGGTGGTGTATTACTGTTAAGCGAAAAAATCAAAGGCGAGAACGAGCAATGCGATAACTTGCTAATTGACTTGCACCACGATTTTAAACGCCACAATGGTTATTCTGAATTAGAAATTAGCCAAAAACGTACCGCCATTGAGAATGTAATGCGCCCAGATACTTTAAATGCTCACCTTTCTCGACTTACCGATATTGGCTTTAGCCAAACCCAAGTGTGGTATCAATGTTTTAATTTTTGCTCACTGGTAGCAATCAAGTAACAAATATAAAGAGTAATTCAATGTCTCAATGGTTTAACCAATTTTACGCCGCAATCGCACAAAGCCCGCTAAGTCACTGGCTGGAAACGCTACCTAGCCAATTAAAACACTGGCAATTAGAGGCCAGTCACGGTGATTTACCAAAATGGCAGAAAGTGTTAAAAAACTTGCCTGAAGTGGCGACCAAACACGTCAATATTATCGACAAAGTTGAAATTGGTGCCCCTGGCGAAATGACCGACGGCGAACAAAAACAAGTTACACACTTATTAAAACGAATGATGCCATGGCGTAAAGGCCCTTTCAGCCTACACGGTATTGAAATTGATACTGAATGGCGCAGCGATTGGAAGTGGGACCGTTTATTACCGCATATTGAGCCGCTAAAAGGCCGCACGGTTTTAGACATCGGCTGTGGCTCTGGCTATCACTTATGGCGGATGCGCGGTGAAGGCGCTGAGTTTGTGGTTGGCATTGATCCGTCTGATTTATTTTTATGTCAGTTTCAAGCCATCAAACACTTTAACCCAGATGAAAACGTGCATTTATTACCGCTAGGTGTTGAAGCCCTGCCTGAGTTAAAAGCCTTTGATACGGTGTTTTCGATGGGTGTGCTTTATCATCGTCGTTCCCCTATCGACTTTTTAGCACAATTAAAAGCGCAGCTTCGCCCAGGTGGTGAATTAGTGCTTGAAACCTTAGTCATTGAAGGCGATGAAAACACAGTACTAGTGCCCACTGACCGCTATGCGAAGATGCGTAACGTGTGGTTTATTCCGAGCACGGCAGCGCTAAAACTCTGGATGGAACGTGTTGGTTTTAAAGATGTGCAAGTGAAAGACTGCGCTATTACAACGCTTGAAGAACAACGTAAATCAGATTGGATGGAAAACGAGTCCCTGATCGACTTTTTAGATCCAAACGATACTAGTAAAACCATTGAAGGTTACCCAGCGCCGTTGCGTGCAATTTTGACTGCAAAGGCTTAATACTAAAGGAACTCGGTTTTAGGTGCTAGGAACTACCTAGCACCTGCTACCTAAATCTATTGTGTCATTATACGGACAAGTGTCCTTGTCAATAATAGTAAACTCATATTTGAACTAGCCGCGCCCTTGCAATTGTTGTAAAATACGCGCGTTTCTAAGCATACACATGCAAAACCATGCAACTTTTTTGAGGAAATCCTGTGAGCGAACAAAAACAGTCTCTAAGTTATAAAGACGCGGGCGTAGATATCGATGCCGGTAACGCACTTGTTGAGCGTATTAAAGGCGTAGTTAAAAAAACCCGTCGTCCTGAAGTTATGGGCGGAATTGGTGGCTTTGGCGCACTTTGCGAAATCCCAGCTGGTTATAAGCAACCAGTACTTGTTGCAGGCACTGATGGTGTTGGTACTAAGTTACGCTTAGCTATCGACCTTAAAAAACACGATACTGTAGGTATCGATTTAGTTGCAATGTGTGTAAATGACCTTATCGTTCAAGGTGCTGAGCCATTATTTTTCCTAGATTATTATGCAACAGGCAAACTTGATGTTGATACTGCCGCAGACGTAGTAACAGGCATTGGTAAAGGCTGTGAGATCTCTGGTTGTGCATTAATTGGTGGCGAAACTGCTGAAATGCCAGGTATGTACGAAGGCGAAGATTACGACATGGCTGGTTTTTGTACTGGCGTAGTTGAAAAAGCAAATATCATCGATGGCACAAAAGTAGCTGCTGGTGATCAACTAATCGCGCTTGCATCAAGCGGCCCGCATTCAAATGGCTTCTCATTAATTCGTAAAGTACTTGAAGTATCAAATGCTGATACAAGTGCTGAATTTGAAGGTAAAACATTAGGCGAAACTCTGCTTGAACCAACACGTATTTACGTTAAACCATTACTTGAGCTGTTCAAGCAAGTAGATGTTCATGCTCTTTCGCATATTACTGGCGGCGGTTTTTGGGAAAATATCCCACGCGTATTACCAGAGTCTGCAAAAGCAGTAGTTAAAGGTGATAGCTGGCAGTGGCCTGGTATTTTCAATTGGTTACAAGAAAACGGTAACATCACCACCCACGAAATGTACCGCACATTTAACTGTGGTGTAGGTATGGTATTGGTTGTGCCAGCTGACAAACTTGAGCAAAGCTTAAGCATCTTAAAAGAGCTTGGCGAAAATGCTTGGCACCTTGGTGAGATCCATGATGCTAAAGCTGGCGAAGAGCAAGTAGAAATCCTAGGCGGCCGTGATTAATGGCCCCTGCTCGTCTAGTAGTCTTAATTTCAGGTAGTGGCTCTAATTTACAAGCCATCATTGACGCCTGTAATAACGGCGAGATAAATGCAAACATAGCGGCTGTAATTAGTAATAAAGCAGACGCTTATGGCCTTGAGCGAGCAAAGCAAGCGGGCATTGCAACAGCAGTGCTCAGCCATAAAGATTTTGACTCGCGCGAAGCCTACGATGCGCAATTAATGAACGTTATTGATTCTTTTGCACCAAATCTAGTTGTATTAGCTGGGTTTATGCGTATTCTTACTCCTAACTTAGTGCAAAAATTTAAAGGAAAAATGTTGAACATTCATCCTTCTTTGTTGCCTAAGTATCAGGGGCTGAATACCCACCAAAGAGCAATTGATGCAAAAGATGACATTCATGGCGTAAGTGTGCACTTTGTTACTGAAGAATTAGACGGTGGTCCTGTCATTCTTCAAGCCAAAGTACCCGTGCTGGCAGATGATACTGCTGACACATTAGCAAAACGCGTGCATGCACAAGAGCATATAATTTACCCTTTGGTGGTCAAGTGGTTCAGTGAACAACGACTTACTATGGAAGCAGATTATGCAGTTCTTGACAAAAAACAACTTCCTGCACACGGCGCGCACTACCCAGAATAAAAAACTAAGTGCCTTGCTATTCTGTGCGGGCACTTTATTACTTCCTACTAGTTTAATTGCTGGTGAACTTACTCAATTTGAAGCTAACTATGATATTTTGCGCAAAGGCGAAAACCATGGTCAAGGCGTCCGCACATTAAAAAAACTAGCAGATAACAGTTACCAAGTTAGCTACCACAGTGACATTGAGTGGATGATATTCTCAGATTCACGCAAAGAAACATCAAATTTTACTTTCAGCGACAAAAAAATCACGCCTGAAAGTTATAGCATGATCCGCACAGGCACAGGCCCGGATAAAGAATATACACTGCAATTTGACCACACTAAAAAACTCGTAAACAGCAGTGAAAGTAAATACCCCATTGAGTGTGAGTGGTCTGAGCAATTTCAAGACTCAATTTCATACCAAGTACAAGTGCGCGAAGAATTAAAAATGGGTAAAACCAGCTTTTCGTATCCGTTAGTTGATAAAAAAGGCAACTGCCGTGAGTATAACTTTGAGGTCGTTGGTAAAGAGACTATTTCCCTACCAATCGGTAATATCGAAGCGATCAAAGTAAAACGCTTATATGATAATGATAAACGCCAAGCGCTTGCATGGTTCGCCCCTGAAATGGATTACATGCTAGTCAGGATGTGGAAAGGCGAAAAAGGCGTAGAACAATTTGAAGTGCAACTTAACTCGTTCACGGTAACCAACCCAGTTGCATTACCTGAAGAAGTTAAAAACGAAATAACACCAGAATAAATTGCTTTCAAGATGCAAGACGAAAGGCTCAAGTGTGACGATCATAACTTGGGCTTTTCAGCTTATAACCACATTAATTAAGTTCAAACGTTAAAACTGACGGCTAAATTAACTCACCCATTTTAAACAACGCAAATTCACCTGGTTCCATTTTTTGCCAACGCTCATCGTTGGTCAGTGGCCGAGTAGCGATCACCGTTACGACATCATTTGGCGTAGTTTCTTGTTGAAAATCTACCACCATATCTGCATCAATTAACGTAGCCTTACCGAACGGCGCACGGCGGGTGATCCAATGCAAATTATTAGTACAATACGCTAACACATACACACCATCAGTCAGCAACATATTAAACACACCTTTTTCACGTAAAGTGTGTGCAAGCTTTGCCGCATAACGAAACACTGACGCCATATTAGCTGGACGTTTAGGGTATTTTTCACGAATTTGATCGAGTAACCAACAAAACGCCAGTTCACTGTCGGTATTACCCACTGGCCGATAATATTCAGGTTTTAAATCATGATAATTCGAAAGCTGACCATTATGCGCGTAGGTCAGCTCCCTGCCCCACAACTCACGGGTAAAAGGATGCGTATTTTCAAGACAGACACGGCCACGATTACCTTGGCGAATATGGCTAATCACCGAGACACTTTTAATGGGATAGGCCTTTACTAACTTGGCAATTTCAGACTGACAGCTAGGCTCAGGATCTTTAAAAGTACGACACCCCTTCCCTTCATAAAAAGTAATGCCCCAGCCATCTTTATGCGGACCTGTGTTACCACCGCGCTCTAACAGCCCTGAAAAACTAAAACAAATATCTGTAGGCACATTCGCCGACATGCCAAGCAACTCACACATAAAATAAATTAACCTTTCAAAAATTTTTATACTTTTAAAATACTGCTTTTTAAAAAGCGTAAACCCGTAACTTAGGCCTTAGCGGCATTGTTAAACATAAGCAAGGGCAAGGCAAGCAAGAAAACAGCTTAATTTTTTCTCAAATAAATCATACTGACGAATCACACATTTATCCGTATGCTGATGTGCACAGATTACAAAATAACAGTCACTGATATTTTCACTAAGCTACTTGATAATTATTCACTCTAGCGCTACTCTAACTAAAGGTGGTCTGACCTCTATTAAGGATTGAATACATGACACTCATATTTACACTTGGTTTAATCGTGCTGCTCAGCATCGCGAGTTACCACAGAGCGAGCTGGAATACTGCCCTTGGCGTTTCCATCGCAACACTTGTCATTGGTACCTTTGCAGGTGCATTTGGCGCAATTAGCTGGTTGATCTTCTTGATCATTGCAGTGCCATTGTCTGTTACTGGCATTCGTCAGCAATATATTATTAAACCTATTTTTGCCATGTTTAAAAAAGTTACTCCAACTATGTCTGAAACTGAAAAATCAGCCATTGATGCGGGTACAACATGGTGGGAAGCCGATCTTTTTTGCGGCCGTCCTGATTGGAACAAATTACACCAATACCCAATGCCTAAATTGACAATCGAAGAGCAAGCCTTTATCGATGGTCCAGTTGAGGTGGTATGTAGTATGTTGGACGACTGGGAAGCAACTCATGAGTTAACCGATTTACCACAAGATGTTTGGCAATACCTAAAAGATAATAAATTCTTTGCCATGATCATTAAAAAAGAATATGGCGGCCTGCAATTTTCTGCCTTTGCACAATCGTGTGTACTGCAAAAGTTAACCAGTAAATCTACCCTGCTTTCATCAATTGTAGGCGTTCCTAATTCATTAGGTCCGGGCGAATTGTTACAGCACTATGGTACTAAAGAACAAAAAGATCATTACTTACCTCGCCTTGCTAGTGGTCAAGAGATCCCATGCTTTGCCTTAACTTCACCAGAAGCAGGCTCTGATGCCAGCGCCATTCCAGATTATGGTGTGGTATGTAAAGGTATGTGGGAAGGCGAAGAAGTCATTGGTCTTAGCCTAACATGGAACAAACGTTATATTACGCTAGCGCCTGTTGCGACAGTATTAGGTCTGGCGTTTAAACTACAAGACCCAGATGGTCTACTAAGCGATGTTAAAGAGCCAGGTATTACTTGTGCACTTATTCCTACAGACATGCCAGGTGTTGAAATTGGTCGTCGTCATTTCCCGCTAAATGTACCATTTCAGAATGGTCCTACTCGTGGTAAAGACATTTTCGTACCGCTTGATTACATTATTGGTGGACCAGAAATGGCCGGCCAAGGCTGGCGCATGCTGGTTGAATGTTTATCGGTTGGTCGTGCTATTACATTGCCGTCAAACTCAACGGGTGGTATTAAAACAATTGCACTTGCAAGTGGTGCATACAGCCGTATTCGTCGTCAATTCCGTTTACCTATTGGCCAAATGGAAGGTGTTGAAGAGTCACTAGCAAAACTAGCAGGTTATGCGTACAGCTCAGATGCGGCTGTTAGCATGTCAACTGGTGCGGTTGATTTAGGCGAAAAGCCATCGGTTGTTTCGGCAATCATTAAATACCATTTGACCGAGCAAATGCGTGATTCAACCAATCATGCAATGGATGTTCACGGCGGTAAAGGTATTATGCTTGGGCCAAATAACTATTTAGGTCGTGGCTATCAAGGTGCACCAATTGCCATCACTGTTGAAGGTGCAAATATCTTGACCCGTAATATGATTATTTACGGTCAAGGTGCCATTCGCTGCCATCCATTTGTACTGACTGAATTGGGTGCCTGCGCAATCGAAGATCGTGAAGAAGCGCTAGCGGTATTTGATAAAGCGTTAATGGGCCACATCGGCTTTACTATGTCTAACCTTGTACGTACTAAGTGGATGAGCTTTACCGGAGCCCGTTTTGCAACTACGCCATTTAAAGACGAAACAGCTGAGTTTTACCGTACTGCGTCACGCTTTAGTGCGTCACTTGCATTGATGTCTGACATTAGCATGGCTGTATTTGGTGGCTCACTAAAACGTAAAGAGCGTATTTCCGCTCGTTTAGGTGATTTGCTTAGTTACCTTTATTTAGTGTCTGCAACGCTGAAACGTTATAACGATGAAGGCCGTAAAAAAGAAGATTTACCGCTTGTACAATGGAGCTGTCAAGATCACCTTTACCACTGTCAACGTGCACTTGCTGATTTAATTAACAATATGCCATCAGCTCCGCTTCGTGCAGCACTTAAGTTGATGTTGTTCCCGTTCGGTCGTCCAGTTCGTAAACCGACTGATAAACTTGAGCATAAATTAGCACAAATTTTACAAGTACCTAGCGAAACACGTAACCGTTTAGCAAGCTACGTATACTTAACAAATGAACCACTTAACTTAGTTGGTCGTCAAGAGCAAACGCTTAAAGACGTGCTAGCTGTTGAACCTTTATTTGATAAGGTATGTCGTGAAAAAGGCGTTAAACTGCCTTTCTTCCAGCTTGATAAAGTTGCTCAGATGGGACTTGAAGCGGGTATTTTAACGCAAGCAGAGGCTGATCAGCTAGCAAGCGTTGAAAAAGCACGTTTAGATGTTATTAACGTTGACGACTTTGACCCTGCAGATTTATTAGCAGGCAAAGCTGCACGTAATAACACGGCAAAAAAGGCGAATGCTGCTTAACATATTAAGTTAACACAGCCAACAGCCCGCCTGTTGTGATCATCCAAACCAGCGCATAATGCGCTGGTTTTTTTTGTGCTATATATAATTGTAATGTACCCCAGCCAACACTCAGGCTCAGTAATAGCCACTCTATTTGAGCGACAAACAACAGATAGCTGCTAAGTGTTATCAAAAAGAACAAGCAACTTGGCATAAATTGGCTGATAAAAAACAGCCGCGATTGGTTATTTGCTTGAAAAAATAGCTGGTACTTATCATGTAGCTTGCCACAATCAAATTGCAGTGAGCTGGTAAACAACACCATAAAAGCGGCGGCTATCACACTAAATATAGCCTCTAAATCAGCACGCTCATTGAGCAAAGTAGTGATTGCCATAAATACACACAACAATAAAGCCACTCGCCATACTAGTACCCTGCTATGTTGCATAAAAAAGCTCAGCCAAAAAGTAGATAATGCATTGACCGATAACCGGTCGCTCAGCGAAAATGCTGGCAACAACATGCTCAGCGCAAATAATATAATAAAGCCACAGTGATAGGCTAACGGCGCTATATTAATCGGTAGCAAGACTAAAATAGCAGTAAATACTAAGCCATATATTAATGCTCTTGGCTTGTACAAACACAGTACACCGAGGCTAAACTGCTGTAACATAAACAGCACAAAATGGGGTGCTCGTAGCCACTGTGAATAGTTTAAATCCAGCGCAATTACAGCACTTGCTAGCAACCAGCCATTGCTTAAAAGCAATAGTTTTATATCCATTAACTTAAGCCAGTTTGACCTTACAATAGTGCGTTGAAAGAGCCGCTGCTGACTATTTTGAATGGCTGATTTCATTGCACTGAGCATCACGCTTTGCAGTAATAGATACAGCCACGCCATTTGAGCGCCATATTGCGGCGCATCTATGCTGTCGATGATTTTGCCCAGACCTAAAAATAACAGCAAAATCATTCCAAGCATGGCTGAGCCAAGTACCACTAAAAATAATAAGCCGAAGTTTTTAAGTTGCTGTAGTAGTTGTGCCAGCTCAATTTTATAGGCCTGATAACGATACTGCATAAATGAGCGATATTGTGCAATCTCAAGCTTAATACCTAGCTTGCTCATAAGGGGACACACTCAAAGCCATGCTCGATAAACGGCGCCGGCTCATGGCAAGTGATAATGATTTGCCCATGCGCTTTATCTGCTAAATAATTATCTAGTAAACCAAGTAAATATATAATGCTGGCTTGATCAAGTGCCGTACTGGGCTCATCTAGTAACAAATACGGCGCACCGCGCATTAACGCTAAAATTAATTGGCACTTTTTTTGATTACCCGATGACAACGCATCAAAACGAGTCGATAAAAAATCTGAAAAATTAAAGCCGCTGATAAGCGCTGTCGGCCAATCGCAGCCTAAACTGCTAACCGTTAAATTGATAATTTGTTTCGCGGTTAAAAACTCAGGCAGCGCGATGCGATCACTGGCAATTGCTACCTGTTTATAAGGCTCAGACAACACCTTGCCTGCAAATAATATCTGTCCACTTTGTGGTTGCTCAAGTCCAGCAAGCATCATTAGCAGCGTGGTTTTACCTTGACCGTTCGGCGCTTCAATACATACCCTCGGTGATGTAAAGCTGATGCGATAATCTTTATATAGGATGTTTTGGGCAAATTGCTTGTGTAAACCACTAACTTCAATCATCACTTTCCTTTTATATGAGTGAGTATTATAACGTAGGCTGTATTTTTAACGATACAGGCTTTGTAACACTTTGTTGCAGTTAAAATCAGCTAAAAACTTGCGTTAAAATAGGGTTAGGGCAACACTAAAACCGGTAAAAATATGATTAGATAACAATAAACCAAGGAATGTACTATGAACAAAAAATTGCAATTTGCCGCACTCGCCTGTGCAATCAGTATTGCCTTGAGCGGTTGTAGCCAATCAACCTCAACAACAGCCGTCACCACAGTACAGTCGCAGCAAACTCAGCAAGTTAGCACCTATAATGCTAAAACCTTCTTTGATACCACCGCAATTATGGGCAGTAGCTTTTCACCCAATGGCGATAAAGTACTGGTAAGCTCTGATGAAAGTGGTATTTACAGCTTGTATGAAGTAGATGCAAAAACAGGCAACAAAACCCGCTTAACCAATTTTCAGGATAGCACCTACCCTGTCCGTTACTTCCCAAATGATGAAAGGGTCCTCTTTACCAAAGATTCTGGCGGCAATGAGCGCTTTCACGTCTACGTCCGTGAACTTGACGGGTCAATAACAGATTTAACCCCCGGCGATGAAACCCGCGCAAGCTTTGCAGGATTTACAGAAGATAGCAGCGAGTTTTTTATTACTAGTAACCAGCGCGATGCTAAATTTATGGACTTATACCGCGTTGATAGTAAAACCTATAAAATCACCCCTGTTTATCAAAATACGCTTGGTTTAGATGTCGGAGCAATCAGCCCCGATGGCCGCTATATCGCACTATCTAAAAATAACACCAATAAAGACAGCGACACATTTATTCTCGATACCTATAAAAAGACCCTCAAACCACAGCTAATTTCAAAACACAATACACCAGCTCAATACACGCCTGAAACCTTCTCTGTTGATAGTAAATACTTATACTACTCAACGGATGCTAAAGGCGAGTTTTCACAAGTGTGGCGTTATGAGTTGGCCTCAGAGGAGCATAGCCCTGTATTAAAAGATAATTGGGATGTCAGCTTCATTTATTTTTCTAAATCAGGGCGTTATCAAGTCAGCGGTGTCAATGCCGATGCCAGCACTAAAGTCACGGTGATTGATACCCAGTCAGACCAAGAGATTGCGATGCCTCAGTTACCCACAGGTAACTTACGTGGTGTTAACTTTTCTGCAGATGAAAAAAGCATGGCGTTTTACTTAAATTCAGATACCTCGCCAAGTAACCTGTTTGTCTGGCAAGTGGGTAGTGATAAGGCACAGCAATTAAGTAATACTTTAAGCAAAGAGATAGATCAAAATGATTTAGTTGAAAGTACCATAGTGCGCTTTAAAAGCTTTGACGGTTTAGAGATACCCAGCGTACTTTATAAACCCAAGCAAGCCAATAGCAATAATAAAGTGCCAGCGCTAATTTGGGTGCACGGTGGTCCAGGTGGCCAAAGCCGCACTGGTTACAGTGCAATGCAACAACACTTAGTCAATCATGGCTATGCTATTTTTGCGGTTAATAACCGTGGCAGTTCAGGCTATGGTAAAACCTTTTTTCATTTAGATGATAAAAAACACGGCACCGACGACTTACAAGACATTGTTTACGGTAAAAAGCACTTACAAAGTTTAGATTGGGTCGATGCAGAAAAAATCGGTATCATAGGTGGCAGCTACGGTGGCTTCATGACCGCAGCAGCGCTTGCTTTTGAGCCTGAAGAATTCAAAGTGGGCATTAATATTTTTGGTGTCACCAACTGGGTAAGAACGCTCAACTCAATTCCACCGTGGTGGGAAAGCTTTAAAAAAGCGTTGTACGATGAAATGGGCGACCCTGCAACGGACGGCGAGCGTCATCGTGCAATCTCACCGCTATTCCATGCTAAGAATATCACCAAACCATTAATGGTTATTCAAGGCGCCAACGATCCGCGCGTATTACAGATAGAAAGTGATGAATTAGTTGCCGCAGTGAAAGCCAATGGCGTACCGGTCGAATATGTATTATTTGACGATGAAGGTCATGGTTTTAGCAAAAAAGAAAACCGTATCAGTGCCTCCAACGCGTATCTAAACTTTTTAGATACCTACTTAAAAGAACGCTTTGGCCCACAAGGCTAATATTAAAGCTGACTAGAAGTTTAATTATAAGCCTGTAATTCTGATCAAGATTGCAGGTTTTATTATGTTCTTTGTCAAGTTCAGATAAGATAACTGATAGCTGATAGCAAAAGGTGTTTTATGCAAAGATTTATATAAGGATTTTATAAGCTTGTTATTGAGGAAATAACAAGTGGCGGAGTGGACGGGACTCGAACCCGCGACCCCCGGCGTGACAGGCCGGTATTCTAACCAACTGAACTACCACTCCGCAGTGGTATGTGCATGGGGTAATGCACTTACTAATTTTATTACTGATATCAAGTGGCGGAGTGGACGGGACTCGAACCCGCGACCCCCGGCGTGACAGGCCGGTATTCTAACCAACTGAACTACCACTCCGCAGAGATATCATTATACTTGTTATTACTTAATTTGTTGGCGGAGTGGACGGGACTCGAACCCGCGACCCCCGGCGTGACAGGCCGGTATTCTAACCAACTGAACTACCACTCCAGCATACAAATTTTGTAATATAACATTTTTTAAATAGTTGGCGGAGTGGACGGGACTCGAACCCGCGACCCCCGGCGTGACAGGCCGGTATTCTAACCAACTGAACTACCACTCCAGCGCATATTTAAACTGTTATTTTTTCTTATTGGCGGAGTGGACGGGACTCGAACCCGCGACCCCCGGCGTGACAGGCCGGTATTCTAACCAACTGAACTACCACTCCATAATAAGAATATGTTTTACAACCATATGTTGTGTAAGTGTTGGCGGAGTGGACGGGACTCGAACCCGCGACCCCCGGCGTGACAGGCCGGTATTCTAACCAACTGAACTACCACTCCAGCGTGTACTTACAAATTGTCGAAAATTGGCGGAGTGGACGGGACTCGAACCCGCGACCCCCGGCGTGACAGGCCGGTATTCTAACCAACTGAACTACCACTCCACATTTTCGTTGCTGTCTGAGTCTCCCCTGACAGCGGCGTGAATAATACGAACCAACCCCTACTTCGTCAAGGGCTTTTTTGTTTTTTTACAGGTTTTTTAGTCATCTGACATCGAAAGGTTTAAAATTTCACCGGATCTATCACTTTTTGAACCATTTTTGTCGAGTTCTTTTTTTTCATTACTTTGCGGCTCATTTTCAACTGCTGTTTTTTTCTTCAAAAATGGTAAGTTGATTTTCGGCATGATTGATTTTTTCTGCACAAATACACGAATTGCTAACCAACCCAACAGCAAAACCAGTAAATTCCCGCCAACAATTAAACTAATAAATGTAATTGTTGCCATTGATTCGGCTTCCTTAGCAACTCTTTCTATTTCTTGTTGCTGTGCTGGGGTAATAATTGGTGCTGGTAATTCAGGCACCACTTCAATTGGCCGCTCGATTTCAAATTTATAGGTCGGTAAAGTTGCCATAAATTCACGGCCATTCACATTAGTGCCAAAAACAGACAGTTCAACACTGTATCGCCCCCAATCATAATTTTTAATCGTCAGCTGGCGGGTCAAACTGTTTTTAGCATCAAGCGTAAACATTTGCTCTTCATTATTAGGGTAATAAATTTTACCTTGGATCAATACCGTCTCTGGTTGCACTATTTGGTTATCGAGGGTAATAGTTAAATGATGTTCTTGCAGGTCATCTTCGGCTAAGGCGATTTCATAACTAAAGGGGGGTTCTTTAACTTCGATAAGATCTTGCACCACGGTGCGCTTTAATAATGGGGTTTCAATATATAGCTCTGGTCGCCATTGTCCGGCTGGGAAAACTAATTTAAATTCACCGGTAAAAATACCATCTTTAGGGCGCTCATCGAAACCACGGCCATCGTCTTTAAATTCAGCAACACTCTGAGTGCCAGCGCCAAAGTTTGCAAAGTCACTGTTATTGGTGCTAATAAAGTCAACATTTAAACTGACCACATCCCGAAACAAGCCCACTTGAATCGGCTCACCATCATTTAGTATTTGCCCTGTAATTTTAACTGTTTCGCCACGAAACAGTAATGGGGGTAATGGTTCGGCTTGTAATTCTACTTCTCCTAACACCACAATCCGGCTTTTCGGCAAAATACTACCAACGACCTGCCAAGGCCCAGGCATTGGCTGCTTAATAGTAATCAGATCATAACTTAGCTCATCAAACCATTGTAGGTTGTCATCTTTTCTCGCCGAGGTTGCATAATATTTACTGCCATCGGGTTTTACCAATACCACTGCTGGTGCACCGGGCTTGCGAAAAAATAATAAGGTGATTTCGTCAACTTTATAATCAATACGAAAACGATTTTCCAGTAAAGGAATTTCATTTTGCCGCCTATCGCGCTGCAGTAAGGTTATTTTATCTTCATTTGTTGCACTGCTGGTGTTTGGTAACATCATAACCAAACACACAACTAACATTATGCTTCTCATGTTTTGCCTTATTCGGCGCGCCATATACATTGACCACCGGCTTCGTTGACTATATTTAATCGCTCTTCGTGAGCGAGTTGCTCATCATTATTGGCTTGTAAGACCACCAGCGGTGGACGGTTTGAATCTAAACGACGCAGTTCTTTTTGTTGTTGCTCACTGCCTTGATTTTTATTTTGATTAAGATTGAGCTTTACCTGCCCCCCCGTCATCGCTAAATAAACGTCAGCTAAGATCTCAGAATCCAGTAGTGCGCCGTGTAAGGTACGCTTAGCGTTATCTACATCATAACGCCGGCATAACGCATCTAAGTTATTCTTCTGTCCTGGATGCAAGTCACGCGCCATTTTGAGGGTGTCGAGAACTTGGCAGTAATCATGGGTTTTTTGATAACCTTGATTGAGCAACGCAAATTCATTATCCATATGACCGACATCGAACGGCGCATTATGAATTACCAGCTCCGCCCCTTTAATATAGTCGAGAAACTCTTGAGCTATTTGATGGAATAACGGTTTATCACGTAAAAACTCATTAGTGATACCATGAACATCAATGGCTTCTTCGTCACTTTTGCGCTGTGGGTTGATATAAACGTGAAAGTTATTGCCGGTTAAACGACGATTCACTAATTCCACACAGCCAATTTCAATAATACGATGCCCTTGTTTAGGGTCGATGCCGGTGGTTTCTGTATCTAAAACTATTTGTCTACGTGCCATATCGAATTTAGCCTGACTCTGGTATCTTTCTATAATCACTTTATTGTACATAAGATCAAGGGAAAACAGTGCAAAAAACCGTAGAGATTTACACCGATGGCTCATGTTTAGGTAATCCGGGCCCCGGCGGTTATGGTATTTTTATGTTTTATAATGACCACGAAAAAAAATTAAGCCAAGGCTATACCCTCACCACCAATAATCGAATGGAAATGCTCGCAGCAATTGTTGCTCTTGAGAGTTTAAACCGCCCGTGTGAGATAAATCTCACCACCGACAGCCAATACGTGAAACAAGGTATTGAATCATGGCTTGCTAACTGGAAGAAGCGAGGCTGGAAAACGGCTGCTAAAAAACCAGTTAAAAATGTCGATTTATGGCAGCGTCTTGATGCAGCCTGCGCCCGTCATAATGTGACTTGGAAGTGGGTAAAAGGTCATAGCGGCAATAAATACAATGAAATTGTTGATGATTTGGCGCGTGATGCCGCTGGCAGTAAAGATTTATTAGTCGATGAAGGTTACAACCCTGAGTAATATTAGTAGGTAATTCATCATAAACCATTTAATAACTTAGTTATATGATATAAGATTTGGATATATTAAATAATGGAGTTGTTAAATGGCTATCTCGATCGAGTCTTTTTTTCATCAGCAAAGTGCTACCTTTACTTATTTAGTGTCTTGCCAAACCACTAAATCTGCCATGTTGATCGATGTCCCTGCTGACTTTGATGCTGCTAGCGGTACGTTAAGTTTTCAAACCGCCGACGAGATCATTGCCCATATAAACGATAACCAACTTATTCTTGAGTGGGTTTTAGAAAGCCATGCCCATGCAGATCACATTACTGCCGCCAGTTATATAAAGCAGCAACTTGCGACATATCATCCTTGCAAGTTAGCAACCGGTAAAAAAATAATACAAGTGCAGGTGCATTTTAGCCGCCTGTATAATATTGATATGCCATGTGATGGCAGCCCATTTGAACAGCTATTTACTGATAACGAGCATTTTGCACTGGGCGCACACAAGGTTACTGTATTAGCGACACCAGGTCATACTCCAGACAGTGTGTGTTATTTAATTGAAGGCAACTTGTTTGTTGGTGACACATTTTTTATGCCCGATAGCGGTACTGCACGCTGTGATTTCCCAGGTGGCAGTGCCAAAACGCTTTATCAGTCACTGCAACGTATTTTAGCCCTGCCCGATGAAACTATTTTATGGATGTGCCACGACTATCAGCCGGGTGATCGCCCGCTTGCCAACAAAACATCGGTACTCGAGCAGCGCACCAGTAATATTCATCTACAAGCCTCTGAGCAAGATTACATAACAACCCGTAGCGCCCGTGATGCAACACTCAGTGCGCCTAAATTATTGCACCCAGCAATACAAATGAATATTCGCGCAGGCCAATTACCAAAAGCACAGCAAAACAGTCAGCGTTATTTAACGCTTCCGCTCACAGTGTTGCTTTGAGGTTTGCCGTAAACCCGCTCCTTTTACTGGAGCAAACTGTGGACGAGCGTGCCATTTAGGCTTTATGGGTGTCAAAGGCGCAACTCGTTTACGAGCGACCAACATATACACACTTCCCATGGGTTTTAGATATTGCTTGGTAAAACGTCGCCATGGCGCAAACCGCGATAAACGGTTGCCTCGTGCTAATGACGAATAAATAAAACGTTCATCACTGACTATTTCAAAACCTAATAGGTTAAGCCAATCTTTTACTCGTGCGGGAGTGAAAAAGCGTCCCGTCCATGGCAACTTTTGACCGCTAAAGGGCAACAATTGCGCCAGTCCACATAAACTAAATGGGTTAAACCCGGTGATCACCATATAGCCACCTGGTATTAAGGTGCGGTGTGCTTCACGTAATATATGATGCGGATCGGTGTGATACTCTAAGCAATGGCTTAATATACAGGCATCAACACTGTGCTCGTAAAAAGGGAGTTCATCTATATCGGCAACAACACCTGTAAATGGTCCTGACTCTGCTACGCAGACTTGGTGTTTAATGGTGCTTTTACTGGTATTAAGTTCGCCACTGAGATTACCGAGTTTTAACATGTGATAGCCAAACATTCGCGGTAACCACTTGGCCATTTTACGTTCTATATCACTACGTAAATAGTCACCATGAGGAAACTCTTGCCACGACAGTGGTTTGGGTCCTTCTTGAAAACTAAGGGCTGGTTTCATACGCTGAGCTCGTTATACTGTTTGATATCGTCACTTTATAGAGCAATGTCACATGGTGCAAGTCAAAGCAATTAAAGCCTTTTCTGATAATTACATTTGGTGCCTTAGCGACCCTACAAGTTCGCAAGCATGGGTAGTTGACCCAGGTCAAGCTGAACCAGTGTTAACTTATTTAAACCAAGCAGGTTTGACCTTAGCGGGTATTTTAGTTACCCATCATCATTATGATCATACTGATGGCGTAGCCGCTTTATGTGAAAAATTTGCGGGTATTGATGTATACGGCCCACACAATAGTCCATTTAAAGGGATCACAAAACCATTAATGGACGCGGATAAGATAACCGTACTTGGGACAGAATTTTCCATCATAACAACACCTGGACATACCTTAGATCATATTTGTTACCTTAACCCTAATTTAGCATTTACTGGCGACACTCTTTTTAGCGGTGGCTGTGGGCGTTTATTTGAAGGAACCGCTGAGCAGATGCAGCACTCTTTTGATAAATTAAAAAAATTACCACCTGAATGTGAAATTTATTGTACCCATGAATACACGCAGGCAAATTTAGCTTTTGCGCTGGCGGTAGAACCTAGCAACCGCGATTTAATTGAGTACGCACAGTGGGTAGATATTCAGCGTCAAAATAATCAAATTACCTTACCAAGTACACTCGCATTAGAGCTAAAAATAAACCCATTTATGCGAACTGATATTACTGGAATACTAAAGCGCTTACCTGAAACATATAATCCGAGTACAAAAAACACCTTACAAAATAATGAACCTTGGCAAAACTTTGCAGGTCTTAGAATCTGGAAAGACCATTTTTAAAAAACAATCTAATAATAATCAAGCAATTAAATTTTTAGATAGTTGATTATTACGATTTTAGATAGTCAAAAAGTGGCAATGTTATCTCATTACAGGTAGTATTCGCCGAGTTTTTTACCTGATGCATTGGTATTTATGAATAAATCCCCCCTTGTTTTAGCCTTAGCACTAGTGCTAAGTGGATGTCAAACATTAACATCAACACAATCTGATGACCTAGTTGCTAATCACCCAGAACAATCGCAACTTGAAGGCGCAAGCCCAAATGATATTAGCGAAGCGTTGATGATCAATGCGCAATATCACCAAGTAAATAATGTAGATGAAGCACCTATTTTTGATGATGTATGGGAGCGTATTCGTTATCAACTATCGATTGAAGTCCCGCAAAATCGCCCTGTCGTCACTGAGCGTAATTACTACGCAAGACACCAAGCTTATTTAGACCGTATTTCAAAACGTGCTGAGCCTTATCTACATTTTATTGTAGAAGAAATTGAAAAACGCGATATGCCAATCGAAATTGCATTGCTGCCGATTGTTGAAAGTGCCTTTGATCCATTTGGCTACTCATACCGCAGTGCATCAGGTATTTGGCAATTTATGCCACAAACTGGTGAGCGTTTTGATTTAAAGCAAAACTGGTGGTACGACGGTCGTCGTGACATTGTACAATCAACCCGTGCGGCGCTTGATTATCTATCTTATTTACATAAAACCTTAGAGGGTGATTGGCTCAACGCCATCGCGGCCTATAACTCAGGTGAAGGGCGTTTATTACGCGCCATAAAAAAGAACCGTAAAAAGCACTTGCCTACTGATTTTTGGTCTCTTGATTTACCCAGTGAAACCACCACCTACGTACCAAAACTATTAGCATTATCAGACTTATTAAAACGCCAAGATGACTTTGGGATAAAGTGGAACCCGATTATCAATGCACAAGTTGTTGAAGCGGTTGATGTAGGTTCACAAATTGATTTAGCACTGGCCGCGGATATGGCTGATATTAGCCTGACTGAATTATATCGTTTAAATCCAGGTTTTAATCGCTGGGCAACGGATCCAAATGGTCCTCACTTTTTATTATTACCAACAGATAAAGTTGAGCAGTTTCAACAATTATTAGCTAAAACAGCGATGAAAGATCGTCTGCGTTGGCAACAATATATTGTCGCAAGCGGTGACAGTTTATCGGTGATTGCGAAAAAGTTTGCCACCAGCACCAGTGCTATCAAATCACTCAATAAACTAAAGTCAAATACCATTCGTATTGGTCAGCAATTATTAGTGCCGTTAAGTGACGGTGCAATCAATAGTAAACACTTACCAAAGCAAATGCGTATGGCGGTGAATAACAATAGTCAAAAGAAGCTCTCGCATACAGTTAAAAATGGCGATACTTTATGGGATATAAGCCGAGAGTACGATGTAACCATTAATGAACTCGCTAGCTGGAATAAACTTAAAAAGAATAGTGTGTTACGTTTAGGACAAAAGTTAACGGTTTATCAGAGCCCTAAGACCCCTCAGGCGGCGTTAGCCAGTACCAATCGAACAATCACCTATAAAGTTCGCCGTGGTGACTCTCTGGCTCGCATCGCAGCTAAGTTTAATTTAACAGTCAACGATATTATCAAATGGAATGACTTATCAGGACAAAAATACTTACAACCAGGACAAAAGTTAAAGCTTAAAGTGGATGTGAAAAGCACCTAAACGAAGTTATACAGATAATAAAAAAGAGCGTTTTCGCTCTTTTTTATTATCTACTGAGGTAACTTAGCTAACCACTCTTGGAGCCATGGCTGAGTTACTGGCCAAGGTTCAAAATCTTCACAGGCATCGATTTCTAAACGATGACCGATAGGTTGTGCTTGTAAGTCACGAAATAACTCATCAAAACTTCGCCCTGCGCCACAAAACGTATCACCATAACTTCGGTCGCCCATGGCGATAATACCGTATGGCTTAGCAGTTAACATAGGAAAAGTGCTATTCAACTCGTTAAAAAAACCAGCAAGGTTGTCAGGAATATCACCTTGTCCGGTGGTCGAGGTGATCACTAAAATATGTGTGGCTTGCTGAATATCTGCAATGGTTGGTTGATCAACTAAATTTACGCTGTGCCCTGCTTGTTCTATTGCGTCAATAACGTCGTCACTTAAACGCTCGGCACCACCATAAACACTGCCTACAAATATGCTAATAGTTGCCATTAATAATCCTTCTCTTGATGTGGCCAGCCAAGCTGTTGACAAATAGTGAGCATTGCTTCACCTAGCGGCGCTTTAATATTGATTTGTTGTTGAGTATAAGGGTGCACAAAATTAAGCTCAGTTGCAAATAACATTAATCGACGTAATGCAAAATGCTCTCTAAAAAATTGGTTATGCTGATTATCACCATGATTAACATCACCAATAATAGGCAGTGATAAATGTTTTAAGTGACGGCGGATTTGATGCTTACGACCAGTTTTAGGAAAGCACTCCACCAGCGAATAGCGCACTGTTGGGTATTTATCAATTGGTATCGGTAACATTGCTTGCTGCAAGCAGTTAAACTGAGTTTGTGCCTCTTGTGGGGCTTTATTTTGATCAGCAAACTTATCCGCAATTTTATCCAGCTGTTCTTTTAGTGGTTTATCTAAAAACACCGACTCCGGAGCAAAACCACGCACTAACGCGAGATAACGTTTCGAGATTTGATTATCAATAAATAACTGATTAATGTCCCGTGCAGCTTCAGAGCTCAATGCAAACAGTAACACACCTGATGTTGGCCTATCTAAACGATGCACAGGGAACACATGCTGGCCAATTTGATCGCGCAGCATCTGCATCGCAAATTGTGTTTCGTGTTTATCTAAAAATGATCGGTGTACTAATAAACCAGAAGGCTTATTAATTGCGATATAGTTTTCATCACGGTACAAAATTTCAAGCTCGCCAAACTCAACGGGGGCTGGACGTTCATTCACTATTACTTCTCTTCCTAATAACTTATCAAGCTGAGCTAATAATTGCATCACAGCTGCACCACCATTTTTTTGCGCTAACATGAGTTCAGCCATTGGCGCGATGGCAAAATTACTCGGTAACGGCTGTTGTTGAGCGACTAACATTTGCATTTTTTCAATAAATACAAATTGTAACCACTGCTCAAACGCCATAGTATCGTGACAAAATGGCACTGTTGAGTTTAACGCTTGCGGATCAATTGGAGTATTTTGCCAAAGTTGATGCTGTTTTAATAAGTCTTCGAGTTGCGTTAAGTAAGTTTGGGTCTGTTGGTACATAACCACCCTTGTTGATTATCATTGCTTGATTATACCCTGTTCCAACATGGCCTGCTATGGCGTATAATTTAACGAATTTTGCAGTAAAAATCAGTGGATCATTATGACCGAGCAGATCGCAACCTTAGGGCAATTACTTGATGGCGCAGGCACAAATTGGCGCGTTTTTGATATTGGCAGACATATTACCAAGCTAGATAAAAAGCAATTTTTAGCCATTGAGCAAGCACAGATCCCCTATCCTTTCCCGCTCGCAGGCCATGCATGGTTAGCTATTCAGTTTTGGGATAGCAAAGCCAGTAGCGAGCCCTACGTGTGGTTTTTAAAGTTTCCAGTTGATGAGCAAAGCAAACTGGTATGCGCCAGTCGCGATCACTTTGCCAATATGGTAATAGAAGCACTTGGCAATGATTTGACCGGCGAGCAAGCTGACGGGAAGCTTGATAATAACCCGTATGTGTTTACACCTAACGCAAATAAACTAGCTGCATTTAATGCACAGTTAAAAGTGTTATTAAAACAACCTGCCTCACAATATTATGAGTACACCCAACTGTATTTTAGTGGCAAACTAGGGTTTGATAATTGGCAAAGTGTGGCAGTACAGGGTATTGCTGATTTTGCATTACGCTTAGATAGCGATAAAAATCTAGCGTCATTACAACAAGCCTGGGAGCAACTGCCAGCTGAAGTATTACAACCGCTCAGCGCAATGCTTGAACATGTTGAAATACCGTCGATATTTAGTCAACAATTGTTAAGCTACGCCCAGCAAGCCATTGCGCAAAAAGATACCTTAGCACTGTGTTGTGCCCTACGTGCAATGTCAAAAGCACAAGCGCAAACACTTACGGCACAATTAGTGGATACTATTTTAGATTCAGAAATTGCCACAGAATCGGATGTTTTACTGACCATAGCAGGACGTTGTTTTAACTTGCTCACTGATCCTGAGCGGTTACATATTTTTATGGACAATTGCGCCCATCATCAGCAAATTGAAGAGCTTTTCCCAAGTATTTTTGCTGACTTAGTTGCAATACCGAGTATTCGACCACACTTATTAGGTTTACTTCGTAAAGAAAATCGCAGCGAAACCCTCGCGCGAGCAATTGGAAGGTTATTCTCGTAAATGGCAAGTTTATGGACATTCATTATCATTGGTAGTGTAATTTATTTGTTTTGGCTTAATCGTAAAGTTGCTGAAGCTGCCAACGCACATGCAAAACGTCAAAGCGACCAGCTACAAGTGCAATTAATGAGTGTCGCCTGCACTAAACGCCGCTTTGGCCTTTTAAAAAGCGGCAAACCTGGTATCAAAAGCGAGTTTATTTTTGAATTTTCCAGTGATGGTGAAAGCGTTTATCAAGGGGTGTTATTTATGGAAAATGAAATGCTGAAAAGCGTTTTAGTGCCGCCACATAAGATTTAGTAGTGAGTTAGTGAGTTAGTGAGTTAGCAAGTTTGCGAGTTAGAAAGTTAGAAAGTTA
>NZ_JACJDM010000229.1:0-265 GCF_014163545.1 Pseudoalteromonas sp. SR45-6 | reverse complement strand
AGCTTTCAATATCATTGCCCAAAAGTACAAAAACGGTTCTTAAAGATGCTCAAACTGATCTTGCCGAGTGATTGCCGCCCTGTCATTGTGACGGATGCGGGCTTTAAAGTTCCTTGGCTCAAAGCCGTGCGAAACAATGGCTGGCATTATATTAGCCGAGTTCGAGGTACGGCACACTTGAAAACGCAGGGCAGCGATGAGTTTGTTCCATGCCAGTCACTATTCAAGAGCAATCAACGTAAGAGCCAGTATCTTGGCGCGACCG
>NZ_JACJDM010000228.1:0-272 GCF_014163545.1 Pseudoalteromonas sp. SR45-6 | reverse complement strand
AGCTTAACGCCTACGGTGTTAAATTGTATTCTGGTGTTTAATTAATTACTTGTAGGCGAGTTGCTTGCCACCGCGTTTCAAAATGTGGTGTGGTGTTTTTGCGTCAGCAAGCTTAACGCCTACGGTGTTAAATTTTACTCTGGTGTTTAATTAATTACTTGTAGGCGAGTGGCTTGCCACCGCGAACAGGCCTAAAGCCATTTCCTACGTTTTTACATTTTACCTTAGGCGAGAAGATAAAGATGTTAATAAACACGCGTCAGCAAGCTTAA
>NZ_JACJDM010000227.1:0-276 GCF_014163545.1 Pseudoalteromonas sp. SR45-6 | reverse complement strand
GTACTAATTACCCGTGAGGCTTAACCATACAACGCCAAACGCGTTTTATGTGATAGTTGATAGCGCAAGAAGTTAATAGACTAAAGTAGATTTACTGAAAACTTTATTATCAGAATTCCAAATTTTAGTTAATTGCTAACGCGATTAACACCGTATTTGCTTGGTAACAATAGCGTTTTGGACCCACCTGACCCCATGCCGAACTCAGTAGTGAAACGAAACAGCGCCGATGATAGTGTAGCATTTGCTATGTGAAAGTAGGACATTGCCAGGCTC
>NZ_JACJDM010000226.1:0-277 GCF_014163545.1 Pseudoalteromonas sp. SR45-6 | reverse complement strand
CATTACTTGGGCACACTGCACCAAATAAGTATCCATACTCAAACTGCTGTTGTTTTGTTGCGCGAGGCCTAGAGCCTGTTTCAGCCCATAAGCGTGTTGTTTGATTTTGTTGTCCAAACCGTGCTTCATCTTGAAACCAAACATCAATGCGATCTAAAGGGAGATGTCCTGGGGTGTGAAGGATCGTTTCCACTTGGAACTTTTTTAAAAGCCTCTTGGCTTTCTTTTGACTGCTTTGGGTGCTTAGAACGGCTTGTGATCCAGCTAAACCCACGCT
>NZ_JACJDM010000225.1:0-281 GCF_014163545.1 Pseudoalteromonas sp. SR45-6 | reverse complement strand
AGAGTTTGATAAAAATAATAATCGTCCTTCAGACTTTTGGGTAGACTTCTCAATTGAACAGCAAATTGAAATTAGGGACGAAATTTTAGAAGATGCTTTTCCATTTGATTGGCTAAAAGGTAAAGTAAATGACGAAATAACGAAACCTTGGCAGCATTGGAAAGCAGAGCCTGAGCGCATAGAGCAATTAACGTGGAAATATAAAGTAAAGCGTTTACTAGTTCAACTTTTTATCGGCTTTCCGTGAAACGGCTTAAGTTTCAGAGTCCATGATACGTTAA
>NZ_JACJDM010000224.1:0-282 GCF_014163545.1 Pseudoalteromonas sp. SR45-6 | reverse complement strand
ACTGCCGCGCGCTGTATTTAGGCGCTTAGCAATATTCGTTCTGTTTTCACCCTCAAAGAATAATGAAACAGCAAGCAGGCGTATGCGCTTTCTTGCATTAGGCTCTTTACGTGATAAAGCTAAAAGTTGCTTGGATTTTTATAAGTTCAATTTAGTAAAAGTAGATAAGTATCAGTGTGCTAATTAGATCACATAATTTGGCAGATTGGTATCATTAGCTGATAGAGGAAATAAATTTGCGAGTTTCGAGTTTCGAGTTTCGAGTTTCGAGTTTCGAGTTTC
>NZ_JACJDM010000223.1:0-285 GCF_014163545.1 Pseudoalteromonas sp. SR45-6 | reverse complement strand
CGGCAGTGTCAATAAATGGGTTTCAAACTACCTTAATAATGGCGTTACTGGCTTGAACAACAAACCGATTAAAGGTCGTCCAGCTAAATTAACCTTACAACAACTAAACACACTGTCAGATTATGTAAAACAGTCAGCAAGTTCTTCAGAAGGAGGCAGCCTAATGGGGGAAGATATTGCTCAGTATATTTATGACCAGTTCAACATAAGATATCACACCGATCATATTTACAAACTGCTCAAGAAGCGTGGGTTTAGCTGGATCACAAGCCGTTCTAAGCACCC
>NZ_JACJDM010000222.1:0-287 GCF_014163545.1 Pseudoalteromonas sp. SR45-6 | reverse complement strand
TTCTGCGGTTACTTAAAAGATTGCAAGGTATGCCCACTGCAACAGCAATGTATGCGAAAGCCACCTATAAAAACAGGACGGCAAGTTCAGTTTAAAAATGATGAATCGCGTAAAAAGCTAAGCTATATCGACAAAATGAAGGTCAAAATAGACAGCCCAATGTGCATATTCTCACCAGCTTTGATCACCCAATGGCATTAACTTTGATCGCTTATTCTCATTAAGCTTTGATCACGAAAATTACGCGATAATGATCACTTTTGTGTTCTTAATGATTTTGCCGATCA
>NZ_JACJDM010000221.1:0-302 GCF_014163545.1 Pseudoalteromonas sp. SR45-6 | reverse complement strand
TATAGACCAAGAAAAGTACCCTAAAACAATAGTAACCGGTTCAGTTGTAGAGCTTTCAGCTAACCCTGTCCATTGTTATTTATTATGGGAGTGTTATGTGCGCTTTATGGATTTAAGTAAGCCATTGCCCGATGTGCCGGTATATGAACAACACCGACATTTAGATCCCATTACAGCAGAGTTTGATAAAAATAATAATCGTCCTTCAGACTTTTGGGTAGACTTCTCAATTGAACAGCAAATTGAAATTAGGGACGAAATTTTAGAAGATGCTTTTCCATTTGATTGGCTAAAAGGTAAAG
>NZ_JACJDM010000220.1:0-310 GCF_014163545.1 Pseudoalteromonas sp. SR45-6 | reverse complement strand
GACTTTGATCACCGATTCTCATCAGCTTTGATCACCTGATTTATCATTTTGTAGAGCCGTTTTTAAATTAGCTTAACTGATCATCATCAGTCAATTTATTTAACTGTTTTCGTATCGATTCTCCTTTTAAGTTCAACTTAATTGAACCATGAATTAGCCTATCTAAAATGGCGTCAGCATGGGTTGATTCTCCTATCATTTCATGCCAGTTTTCCTGTGGTAGCTGGCTTATAATTATGTGTGATTTATACCCATACCGCGCATCGATTAATTCGAGTAAGTCACCTCGTTGCTGAGCACTCAGTGGTTC